>CAMOZY010000007.1 GCA_946631295.1 uncultured Lachnospiraceae bacterium | reverse complement strand
TGATATCCATTCAGAGATCATTGATGAGATCTGTGTAAAATTCGATCCTCTTTCTGATATAGAATCACTTATTTCTTCTTCCATAAACGAAGAACCTCCTCTTACCATAAGGGACGGGGATATCATCAAGGATGGTTTCAATGAAGAGATAGACAGATTAAGATCTGCCAAGAAGGATGGAAAGCGCTGGCTTGCGGAACTTGAAGAAGCTGAAAAAGAAAGAACAGGGATCAAGGCTCTCAAGATAAAGTATCACAAGGCATTCGGTTATTATTTTGAGATAACCAATTCATATCTCGATAAGATTCCTGATGATTATATAAGACGTCAGACTCTTACAAATTGCGAAAGATTTACTTCTGCAAAATTGAAGGAGCTGGAAGATACCGTACTCAATGCTGAAGAAAAGATCAGAAATCTTGAGTATGACGTATTTGTCATGATCAGAAATACAATATCTGCCGAAAGCGACCGAATCCTTAAAACAGCACATAATATCGCATATCTTGATGTCTTTTCTGATCTTGCATATATTGCGGAACTCAACAGATATGTAAAACCTCACATAAACAGCAGAGGCATAATCAATATAAAAGAAGGCAGGCATCCTGTTGTTGAAAAGATGCTTGGCGGAGAATTGTTCGTTTCAAACGATACATATCTTGATAACAATTCAAATCTCTGCAGTATCATTACAGGTCCCAATATGGCGGGAAAATCAACCTATATGAGACAAACGGCACTTATTGTACTGATGTCTCAGATAGGAAGCTATGTTCCTGCAACAAGTGCGGATCTTTGCGTGGTAGACAGGATCTTTACAAGAGTCGGAGCTTCAGATGATCTTGCTAGCGGTCAGTCTACGTTCATGATAGAAATGAATGAGGTTTCGAACATTCTCCGAAACGCAACCTCAAAGAGTCTTCTCATACTTGATGAGATCGGAAGAGGAACTTCGACTTTTGACGGATTATCCATCGCATGGGCAGTGGTTGAGCATATATGCAATAAAAAGATACTCGGTGCCAAAACTTTGTTTGCAACACATTATCATGAATTAACGGAGCTTGAAGGCAAGATTGACAATGTACACAATTACTGCATAGCTGTAAAAGAATCAGGTGATGATATTGTTTTTCTTCGTAAGATCATCAAGGGCGGAGCTGACAGAAGTTACGGAATACAGGTTGCAAAGCTTGCAGGTGTTCCCGACATGGTAATAGACAGGGCAAAGGAGATCGCATCAAGTCTTGCTCTTCAGGATATATCTACACTTGTTGAATCAATCTCTGCAGGTGAACAGGGAAGCGGAAAGACAAAGAAAGTAACTAAGCCTGATGAAGTTGATTCAGGTCAGCTGTCATTCTTTGATCTTGTTTCCGATGAAGATCTTTTAAAGGAAATCGAGGATATTGATATTTCGAATCTTACTCCTCTTGATGCACTTAACACATTATACAGACTTCAGAATAAGGTTAAAAATCGTTACAGAATATGATTAAGGTATTAAGCAAAGAAACAATAGACAGAATCTCTGCCGGAGAAGTGGTCGAAAGACCGTTGAATGTAGTTAAGGAATTGGTGGAAAATGCCATCGATTCCGGTGCATCAGCAATCAACGTGGAGATAAAGGGTGGCGGAGTTGATCTTATAAGAGTTACCGATAACGGATGCGGCATCGTTTCTGATGAGATGAAGACCGCATTTTTGCGTCATGCCACAAGCAAGATCGATAAGGCAGATGATCTTGATTCAATTGTTACACTGGGATTCAGGGGAGAGGCTCTTGCAAGCATCTGTGCTGTTTCCGAGACTGAGATGATATCCTGTCCGGAAGGAAAACTTTCCGGAAACAGACTTATCATAAGAGGCGGTGAGGAAATATTATTTGAGGAAATAGGAGCTCCTTCGGGAACAACCGTACTTGTGAGAAATCTTTTCTTCAATACCCCCGCACGTAAGAAATTTCTTAAGACTGCGGCAACGGAAGGCTCTTATGTTGCCGAGATGATGGAGAAGATTGCTCTGTCACATCCTGATATTGCATTTCAGTATTCACAGGACGGAAGATCGAGATTCCATACATCCGGAAGCGGTGAACTGCTTGAAGTGATTTACAGAGTATATGGAAGAGAGACTGCTGATTCTCTTGTTCCGATAACTGCCAAAAACGATATGTTCAGGATCGAAGGTTTTCTTGGAAAGCCTGAAATGGTCCGCTCAAACCGCAATATGGAGATCTACTTCATTAACGGCAGATATGTTAGAAATGCGTTTATGTCATCTGCTATAGAAGAAGGTTACAGGGAATACCTTATGCTTCACAAGTTTCCTGTGGTTTTTCTGAATTTCTTTGCAGACCCTTTCTGTGTTGATGTTAATGTACATCCCGCAAAACTGGATGTCAGATTATCCGATCAGAATACATTCTTTTCGTTTGTTTCATCTTCAATCCATGATGTTATGACATCAGCAGAAATGATACCTGAAAATGTTCTGACTACATCAGCGGAAAAAAAGGAAATGGAAAAAGCCTCGATAAACGAGGTGCGCTCCGGTAAAAATCCGGAACCTTTCGAATTCAAAAGATCCGTATCTGAAAATATAGAAAGCACAATCAAGGCATACAGCGCAGCATCGGGATATAACTTTACTCCCGTAAAAGAGTCCTTTGTTTCAGAAAAAGATGATGACGATCTGTTTTTCGAAGATGACAGAAAAGATACGGGTAAAGCTTCATCAGAAACACAGAAAAAAGAAGATGTGATCAGGACATATGGCGACAAGACTTCTGATGAAACAGATACTGACAAGTCTCAGAGTGTATCGCCTGAAAATGATTTTCTGAAATCGGCCGTCTATAAACAGAAGGAATTATTTGACGACCATCTTCTCGACAGAGATAAAAGAGCTTCATACAGGATCATCGGACAGGTCTTTGATACTTATTGGATAGTTCAGTATGAAGATAAGATGTTTATTATCGATCAGCACGCAGCTCATGAAAAAGTAAATTATGAGCGTATGGTTAAAAGGATGTATGCGGGTGAACATCCGACTCAGATGCTTATGCCTCCCGTGATAGTATCTCTGACTTCATCGGAAGAACAGGTGCTTACTGAAAATATGTCTTCTTTTGAAAAGATCGGATTTGAGATTGAACCGTTTGGCGGAAGCGAGTATGCACTTCGCGGAGTTCCTACGGATCTGTTTGGACATTCCGAAAAGGAACTGTTCCTTGCTATTCTTGATGAAATCTCTGAAAATCCCGGTGCAGGTCCTTTCAAAACAATTGATGAAAAGATTGCCGGAATGGCATGTAAAGCATCGGTAAAAGGCGGAGACAGGATAGGATACGAACAGGCAGAGAAGCTTATAGACGAACTTCTTACTCTGGATAATCCTTATAACTGTCCTCACGGAAGACCCACTATAATTCAAATGACTAAAACTGAAATGGAAAAGAAATTCAAAAGGATAGTGGATTAATGGATTCAAAACGACCGCTCATAATCCTATCAGGACCTACTGCAGTCGGAAAGACTTCTCTTTCCGTTTCTTTTGCACTAAAAGAAAATCTCGAGATCATATCTGCAGATTCTGCACAGGTATATCGCGGTATGGATATAGGTACCGCTAAGATAACTGAAGCGGAAAAGTACGGAGTTACGCATTATCTGATAGATGTCTGTGACCCATCCGAAGATTATTCTGCATTCAGATTTAAGGAGATGGCTGAAGAAGCCATGGAAACTATATATGCAAAGGGAAAAGTTCCTCTGATAGTTGGAGGAACCGGCTTTTATATTCAGGCTCTTTTAAAGGGAGTTGTATTTGATGATGACGGACCTGATGAAAAATACAGGGATGAACTGACTAAGCTGTGCGAAGAAAAGGGTACATCATATCTTCATTCCATGCTTGAGGAGATTGATCCGGAAAGTGCAGCCGCAATACCTGAGGGTAATGTCAAAAGGGTGATCAGAGCACTCGAATATTATCATCTCACAGGGAAAAAGATCTCTGATCATAACCGCAAGGAAGCTTTGAGAGAACCTGCCTACAATGCTGCATATTTTGTTTTGACGGATGAACGCAGTCTGATCTATGAAAGAATAGATTCCCGTGTTGATGAAATGATATCAAACGGATTGGAAAAGGAAGTACGCTCTCTTCTTGATACCGGCCTGAATCCTTCATGTGTATCCTTGCAGGCAATAGGTTATAAGGAGATGGTTCCTTATGTTCGCGGGGAGATATCTCTTGAAGAAGCGGCATATCAGATAAAATTACGAACAAGACACTTTGCAAAAAGACAGTTTACGTGGTATAAAAGAGAGCCTGATATTATTTATCTTGACAGGCGTGAATTTAATCAGAGTTCCGAAGAAATGTGCAGGTACATGTCTGAAGAATGCAGGAAAAGAGGATTGTTTAAATGAGTTTTACCGAAATAACTGATATATATAGGGAACTTGGCATCAGTTCAGAGGTCCTTAAGATATGTGAAGACGTGCTTAATGGTCTTGATGAAAGATTTCGGAAGATCGATGAAACGGCAGAGGTTTGCCAGTTAAAGGTTTTAAGAGCTTTCCAGAAGGAGAACGTAAGTGAAAGCTGTCTTCTTGGAACCAGCGGGTACGGATATAACGATCTTGGAAGAGATACTCTTGAAAAGGTCTATGCGGATTATTTCCATACTGAGGATTGTCTTGTAAGGCCTCAGATCACATGCGGAACTCATGCACTTGCACTTGCTCTTATGAGTAATCTCAGACCCGGTGATGAGCTTCTGAGCGCTGTCGGAAAACCTTACGATACACTTGAAGAGGTGATCGGTATAAGGCCTTCTAAAGGTTCACTTGCTGAATATGGAATTACATATGCTCAGGCTGAACTTAATGATGACGGAACTCCGAACCTTGATAATATTAGAAAGACAATAACTCCAAGTACGAGACTTGTTACTATACAAAGATCCAAGGGCTATCAGACAAGGCCGTCACTCTCGGTAAGTACAATAGGGGAGATCATCGAAGCAGTTAAATCCGTAAGAAATGACATTATCTGCATGGTTGATAACTGCTACGGAGAGTTTGTTGAAAGAATAGAGCCCACTGATGTCGGTGCTGATATGGTTGTAGGTTCGCTTATCAAAAATCCGGGCGGTGGTCTGGCACAGGTTGGCGGATATATTGCGGGAACTAAGGAATGCATTGAAAACGTTTCCTACAGGCTTACTGCACCTGGACTTGGAAGGGAAGTGGGACCTTCACTCAGTGCGCTTCCGCGAATGTATCAGGGATTTTTTATGGGACCGATAGTTACGGCTTCGGCTCTCAAGAGTGCGATATTTGCAGCTACATTATATGAAAAGTATGGATTTGGTGCTTATCCCGCTGCGTCAGAGGAAAGACATGATATCATTCAGGCAATAACCTTCGGCAAGCCTGAAGGACTTATATCGTTTTGTGAAGGAATACAGGCTGCTGCGCCCGTTGATTCACAGTATGCTCCGGAACCCTGGGATATGCCTGGGTATGATTCGAAGGTTATTATGGCTGCAGGCACCTTTGTTTCCGGTTCATCAATAGAGCTTTCTGCTGACGGACCATTAAGAGAGCCCTATACCGCATATTTTCAGGGCGGACTTACATGGCCTCACGGAAAATTCGGTATAATCAAGTCCTTCCAAACACTGGTGGATAAAGGGCTGATTTTATGCTAAAATATTATGGATTTTTGGTTAGGAGCTGACGTTTATGAAATACAGAGGCTGGGTGCTGTTCTTCCTGATAGTAATAGGTTATATACTTGGAAACCTTATCGGGCAGCACAGTGGAATAGAATTTTTGTCCTATGGCGGAGCATTCGGGCTCACTTCGCCCGTTGAACTGAATCTCGGATTCCTGATACTGACATTTGGACTTAGCTTTAATATCAATATTGCCGGAATCCTTGGAATAGTAATAGCATTTTTGGTTTTTAAGTTCATAAAAGTCTGACATTTACGTTTGCATCGGATTAAGCCCGATGTGTCTGTCCCGGAGAAGGGGAAAGGCGTAAATGAAAGAATCTGAGAAATGCGAAAAGCCTTATGAGAGATTCGAGGTATTCGGTGCCGCTGCACTTACTGATGCCGAACTTCTTGCGATAATCTTAAGGACAGGGATAAAGGGAACTGATGCGGTTGAGATAGCAAGAAGAGTCCTTGATCTTGGAAAATATCCCAGATGTGGATTTCTGGGACTTATTGATGCCGATATAAGACAGCTGGAAGAAGTTCCGGGGATCGGGAAAGTCAAAGCAATCAAACTCAAATGTCTTGCAGAGATAGCCCTGAGGATGCATGAGAGCAGGCTGAAGAGCGGACTTAATGTAAGAAGTGCCTCGACAGTTGCTGAGTATTATATGGAGCGGATGAGGCATAACAAATCTGAATGCGTCCTGCTTTTGAGCGTTGACAGTAAGGGTCAGATCATAAGAGAAACCGAGCTTACCAGAGGGAGCGTAAACAGATCACTCACACCTATAAGATCGGTACTTCTGGAAGCACTTGATGCGGAGGCTGTAAGGATAATACTTCTGCATAATCATCCCAGCGGTGATCCGACTCCATCAGCAGATGACAGAAGTCTTACATTAAAACTGCAGGAAAGCTGCAGCATGATAGAAATTCCGCTGCTTGATCATATAATCATCGGCGATAACAGATATTACAGTTTTAGTGAAAACGGAGAGCTATAAAAACTCCTGAAGAAAGGATCCATATGGCAGCAAATGCTTACGGTATCGACCTTGGTACCAATCATATCAAGATTTTCAATAATAACGACAATACAATTACCATCCAGAAGAATATGATCGCGATCAAGGATGAGTCAGAGTTTTTCGCATACGGTGATTCTGCTTATGAGATGCATGAGAAGGCTCCGTCCAATATTCAGATATCATACCCTCTGTCATGCGGTGTCATTTCAGACCTTCGTAATGTTGAGCTGCTTGTAAAGTATCTTATAACAGATCTTCAGGGCGGAACTCTTAAAAATGCCGATTTCCTTATTGCTGTTCCCTATGATATCACCGATGTTGAGAAGAGGGCTTTCTACGATCTTCTTAAGGAAGCCGGGATCAAGGCTCATAAGATCTATGTTACCCAGATGGCTATTGCTGACGGCGTTGGCATGGGCATTGATGTCAAGAATGCTGTCGGTGTTCTGGTTGTAAATGTTGGATTTGAGACAACTGAGATCTCAGTTCTTTCCCTAGGAGGAATTGTTTTATCTAAGCTGATAAAGGAAGGCGGACTTAAGTTCGATGATTCCATAAGAGCTGCTGTAAGAAATGAGTTTGGTCTTATGATCGGCGGAAAAACCTCCGAGGAGATCAAGAAAAAGCTCAAGGATCTTGAAAAAGAAGGAAAGGGAGCTCTTGTATACGGAAGAGACATAGTTACCGGTCTTCCCGTACAGCGTGAAATTCCCACTAAACTCATTGCTGATTCACTTGAAGGAAATTTCAAGACGATCATAGACAATATTAAGTTTATCCTTGAGAGAACGCCGCCTGAATTGTCAGCTGATATCTTCAGAAACGGTATCTACCTTACCGGTGGAGCAAGCCAGGTTTCACACCTTGTTGAGAGGATAGCGGACGGTACCGGACTTAAGGTAAACATTACCGATGAGCCAATCACATCAACTGCTTTCGGGCTCGGAAGGATCATCCAGGATCCCGATTATTCCAGTCTTGCACAAAGTGCAGAGGGTATGGGTAAATGAGTCCTATCGTGAAGTCAAAGGGGGAGAGATTTACTCTGCCGGGTAAATATCTCCTCCTTATTTTAACCTGTATATGTATTTTACTGATGGTTCTGACTTACGGAACCACTGTTTTTGATGTTCCGACTTCAACTGTCGCCGGAAAGATCCTGGTTCCTTTTGAAAGAGGAATATCAAGAGCGGGGGAGTGGCTGAGAAACAGAAGGGATGAACTTAATTCCGTACAGTCACTTCTTGAGGAAAACGAGAGACTAAAAGAGCAGATTGCAAGACTTACCGAGGAAAATACGATCCTGACACAGGAAAGATACGAGCTGATAGATATGCAGAACCTTCTTGAACTGTCTGAAACGTATTATTCCTACAATAAAGTCGGGGCAAGGATAATAGCCAAGGATCCGGGAAACTGGTATGACTCTTTTATCATTGATAAGGGAACCGATGACGGACTTGCTCTTGATATGAATGTCATTGCGGGCGGCGGACTTATAGGAAGGATAACCAAGATCGGACCTAACTGGGCACGAGTCACTTCTATAATCTCTGACGGGATGAATGTCAGCGGTCAGGTGGTGTCGTCTGATCTTACTCTGATAGTATCCGGAGATCTTGAAATGGCCGACAAGGGCCTGCTTTCTTTTTCACAGCTTACAGATCCTGATGGGGCAGTTATCAAGGGTGACAAAGTTGTAACCAGCAATATCAGCGATAAATATCTTCCGGGACTTCTTATCGGATACATAGATACGGTCACCAATGATGCAAACAATCTGACCAAGTCAGGTACCATTACATGCGCGACTGATTTTGATTACCTAGAAACAGTGCTTGTGATCACTGATATGAAAAATAACGATTACGAATGATCCAGAGAATCTTAGTTGCAATATCAATACCTTTTTTCTTTCTGCTTCAGTCATGTGTTTTCACATATTTGAAGCTTGGTGATATAGTCCCCAATTTTATGGTCCTCATTGCATGCATATACGGTTTTTTCTATGGTGAGAAGACCGGTGCGATATGCGGTTTTTTCTGTGGACTTCTTATTGACATATTCTTCAGTCCGATGCTTGGTCTGAATGCGCTGATCATTATGCTTATCGCATATATAAACGGCGGATTCAGTGATCTTTTCTATGCTGAAGACATCAGACTTCCCCTTATTCTTATTACACTGAGCGATGTTTCATACGGTCTTATGTATTACATCATTGTCTTTCTTTTGAGGGGAAGACTCGGTATCGGCTATTATATGCTGAATGTCATTTTCCCTGAGGTGTTCTATACACTTCTTGTTTCACTTGTCATTTATCCGATACTTCTTGCCATAGATACATTTTTTAAGAATTACCGTATAAGAAAGGAAAGAGAGAAGCAGGATGTTTGACGGCTTAAGGGAAAGGATAATAAGTATCTTCACCAGCCGTGTGACGATCCTGTATCTGATCATGGTCTGTCTTTGCGGCATACTTCTTTACAGATGTTTTTATCTTCAGATAATCCGCGGTCAGGAATTCCTTGATAACTTTGTGCTCGAGCAGGAAAAAACCAGGGATATCATGCCGACAAGAGGAAATATCTATGACCGTAACGGAAATCTTCTTGCATATAACGAACTTGCTTATACCATCAATATCGAGGATACATTTGAAGCAGGTTCCGGCAAGGATGCCAAATTAAACGATCTTATTTACAGACTCGTCAAGCTCATTGAAAAAAACGGAGATACCATCGATTCCGATTTCAGGATCTCACTTGATGCAGACGGCGAATTTATCTATACCGTTTCCGACTCACAGCTCAGACGTTTCCTTGCTGACGTATATGATCATGTGGACGCAAATGATCTTACTGAAGAAGAACTGGCCTCTACTCCTGTTCAGGTCATGATATATCTGAGCAGAAATTCCGGAAAAGGTTACAGATTCGCAGTAGGACAGCTGACTGATCCGGAAGACAGAAAGTCTGAATTCATAGAGGGCAAAGGATATACGAATAAAGAATGGCTGCAGGTAGTTTCCATAAGATATGCCATGAGCCTTACTTCGTACAGAAAGTATATCGGCACGACCGTTGCGACCGATGTTTCAAAAGAAACCGTTGCGGTAATAATGGAAAATTCCGATGTTCTTCCCGGAGTATCGATACAGGAAGACACTATAAGAAGATATGTTAACAGCCAGTATTTTGCGCACATTCTCGGATACACCGGAAGGATATCACAGGAGGAGATTGAAGCACTCAACCAGAGAATGATCGATGAAGGCGCTGCTGCCGGAACCTACACTTATGAGGATGTTGTTGGAAAATCGGGCATTGAAAGCTATCTTGAGACTACTCTTCAGGGTACCAAAGGATACGAGAAAGTAATGGTTGATAATACCGGTAAGGTGTTATCGGTTCTTGAACATCGTGATGCGGTCAGAGGGCAGGATGTTTATCTGTCCATAGATATGAATCTTACAATGGAGCTTTATGATATAACCGAAAGAAAGCTTGCCTATATACTTACTCAGAAGATTCAGAATGCAAAATATGCCGTAAAGACCACCGATTCCGTTAAAACCATTCCCATAGCTGATGTATATTATGCTGTTTTCAGAAACAGTGTTCTTGATGTATCACACTTTGGCACTGAAGATGCCATGGATATGGAAAAAGAGGTATACAGCAGGTTCCTGTCATATAAAGAAACCGTTTATTCAACGCTTGAACAGGGAATGAGAGTTACCAGAACTCCCTATGAAAAGCTTAGCGATGAATATAAGGTATATCAGTATTACATCGTAAAACTGCTGATAAATAACGGTATCATCATGAGTTCCGAACTGGATGAAAATGATGCCGTTTATAAGGCATGGAATGACGAGGGTGATGTGAGCCTAGGTGAACTCCTTGAACATGCCATTGCACAGGGATGGGTCGATATCTCCAGACTTGAACTTGATGAAAAATATGCTGATTCATCAGAGGTGTTTGATGCGCTTCTTGTTAAGATATTCCAGCTCTGTGATTCGGATTCCGAATACCAGGTGAGATTCTATAAGTATATGATACTTAATGATAAACTCACGGGATATATGGTATGCAGACTTTTGTATGAGCAGCAGGCTATAAATATACCTGTAGAGGATATGAACCGTCTCAATTCCGGTGCTGTCTCCGCATTTACTTTTATGATGAACAGGATATCAAATCTTGATATCACTCCGGCACAGCTCGCACTTGAACCCTGTAACGGATCTGTAGTCATGACTGATCCTAACTGCGGACAGATACTTGCACTTGTGTCATATCCGGGATATGACAATAATCTTATGGCAAACTCTGTTGATGCCGCATATTATAACAGACTTATAAATGATGACTCGTCGCCGCTTCTTAATTTTGCAACTCAGTATAAGTCTGCGCCCGGATCCACATTTAAGATTGTTTCCGCAACTGCCGGAATGTGTGAAGGGATAATCAATACTTCAACACTTTTTAACTGTTCCGGAATATTCACAGAGATCGAACCACCTCCAAAGTGTACTGCTGTTCATGGAAATGAAACTGTAAGGACTGCGATCAGGGATTCGTGTAATCTGTATTTCTTCCATGTCGGTTACAGATTTGCGACTCTTGGCGGAATATATGATGATAAAGCGGGTCTTGAATATCTCTATAAATATGCTGACATGTATGGACTCACTCAGCGTTCCGGAATAGAGATATCCGAATATGAACCTGATGTTTCGGATCTTGACTCCGTACGTTCCTATATAGGACAGGGTACAAATGCTTTTACCACGACCCAGCTTGCAAGGTATGTTTCGTCCATCGCAAACGGCGGAACTACATATGATCTGACGCTTCTTGATCATATAGAGGATTCATATGGCCGCACTGTCTGGGAACATGAACCGGTTGTTTATAATACCGTTACAATGGAGGATTACCAGTGGAATGCGATAATAAACGGTATGATCGACGGTGTAGAGGCCAAGCCTTATTTTGCGGATATTCCGGTTACTGTAGCGGGTAAAACAGGAACTGCACAGCAGTCAAGGTCAAAGCCCGACCATGCGCTTTATATTGCATTTGCTCCGGCAAGGGGACAGGCTGAGGTGGCTCTGAGCGTGCGTATACCTTTCGGATTCTATTCGGATTACGCTGCACAGCTTGCACATGAATGCCTGCAGGCTTATTACCATGTTGAACCAGAGGTTGACCAGTCTGCTTTCCAGACAATTGAAACAAGAGACTAGAAAGGATTCTTACAGATGAATCAGGGTGCAATCTTAAAAAGCTATAACGGAGCCATAAAACTGATCCTGGATCCTGATATGGGCTTTAATGAACTTCTGGGATACATCAGGGATAAGTTCTATGAATCACGTAAGTTTCTTGGCTCAGGCAGCATTATTCTTGATATAGACGGACGTAAACTGTCTGATTTTGAGGAATCTCTTGTAATTGATGCCATAAATGCAAGCTGTGATGTGAATATTGCTTGCATTGTCGGCAAAAATGAGAACGACCAGGAACATATAAGGAAGGTTGGAGAGATCCTTGACGAGAGGATGAACGATGATGATAAGTGTAGGATACTTCATGGTTCTGTGATGAACAAACAGGTGATAGATATTGATGACAGTATCATTATTTTCGGAGATGTAAACCCCGGAAGCGAGATACGAAGTGCCGGAAATATCATTGTTTTGGGCGGACTTTACGGAAAAGCGCATGCAGGCACTGCAGGAGATGAGTCAGCGTTTATATGTTCTATCGAAATGGAAGCTGAAGAGCTTATGATAGGCGAAAACAGGTATGTGCCTGAATCAAAACCCATCTGGTCCGCAGTACTTAAAAGTTCTCCAAAGGTTGCCAGAATATGTGAAGGTGAGATAACCATAAGCCCTCTTAACAGGGTTGTTATGGAGAAGATTTATGATTCTAAAAAGTTACAGGCTTAGGGATTACGATTTCAAGTTAATAATCTTTACGCTTGCTTTATCCATTATAGGAGTTTTTGCCATAAGCTCGGCAATGGGTGAAGCAGGGGCAGATAATGTCAAAAAACAGATAGCCGGGATTGTTGTCGGTTCGATCTTTATGATAATCGCTTCGCTGATCGATTATCATTTCATACTGAAATTCTGGATCCCGATATATGCATTTACGGTTCTGGTGCTGTTTTTTGTTATTTTCGGCGGTGAGACAACCAATAATGCTCAAAGATGGTTCAGAATAGGTTCCATAAGGTTCCAGCCATCTGAACTGGCCAAGTTGCTGTTGATTTTATTTTTTGCCTCGTTTATTATGAAATATAAGGAAAAAATCGGCAGTCTGCACCTGCTTTTAGTGTGTATGGGACTGTTTATCGTACCTTTTTTCCTTGTATACAAACAGCCCGATCTATCGACCAGTATTGTTCTGATATTTATCTTCGCTGCGATGATGTTTGCAGGCGGGATCAAGAAAAGAATAATTATAATCGCACTTCTGGTAATGATACCTCTCGGGGTGTTTTTTGTGAGTTATATCCTCAATCCCGATAACGAGGTTCTTGAGGAATATCAGCTTAACAGAATCTATGGATTTCTTTATCCCGAGGATTATCCCAACATAGCGTATCAGCAGAATAATTCGATAACCGCTATCGGTTCGGGAATGCTCGAGGGAAAAGGATATAAGAATAACGAGATTACCTCCGTTAAGAATTCCAACTTCATTTCTGAGGCGGAGACGGACTTTATCTTTGCCGTAATAGGCGAGGAATTCGGCTTTAGGGGAGCTGCTGTCACGATAATCCTGTTATTCATGATATCACTAGGATGTCTGTCCGTAGGCATCAGGGCATCTGATACCGCAGGGGCGGTAATATGTGCCGGAATGGGAATATTCATCGGTATGCAGGGATTTATGAATATCGGGGTTGCAACATTTCTTCTCCCGAATACCGGAATTCCTCTCCCGTTCGTAAGTTATGGATTAACATCTCTTGTGACGCTTTATTCGGGACTTGGGGTGGTTCTGAATGTAAGGCTTCAGGTGAAACATGCAGTGAATCCGCTGGATGATTTTACCTTCAATTTTAATGGAAAGGGGCCGTATTAGGGGAAATGAACATTGCACTTATAGCACATGATTCAAAGAAAAAGCTCATGCAGAATTTCTGCGTGGCATACAGAGGTATCCTGTCAAAACATGATCTGTATGCTACCGGAACAACCGGCAGACTGATTGAAGAGGTCACGAATCTCAGTATTCATAAATTTCTTGCCGGACATCTCGGCGGAGAACAGCAGCTTGCAGCTCAGATTGAACAGAATCTGATAGATCTGGTCATCTTTTTGAGGGATCCGATCAATGTTACAGTCCATGAACCTAATGTAGAGAATGTATTCCGGGACTGCGATCTTCACAATATTCCGCTTGCAACAAACCTTGCAAGTGCGGAGCTTCTTATCAAATCCCTTGACAGAGGGGATCTTGAATGGAGAGAAATGTATAAATGATCCGTTTTGACGGAAAATATAAAGTAAAGACAGTTTGTTTGTTGTTATTTTGTGTACTGCTTCTGACAGGATGCGGTGAGAATATTTCCTCATCATATGCATCCTCTGTTCTTGCTTCGGAGATTGCCGGAAGAGGATTTACAGCGGATCTGAAGGCGGATTCTTTTGCCAGGGACTTCTGCGTTGTGACTGAAGACATCCCGGTTCCCGGACTTGAAATGGCCAATAATATCGAAGCGGTACTTCTTGTAGATGTTAATAATGCCACAGCTCTTGCTGCAGTTAATGCACATCGTCCCATTCATCCTGCTTCCACAACCAAACTAATGACCGCACTTCTTGCTCTGGAGAACTGTTCCATGGATGAAAAGATCATTCTGGGAGAAGAAGTTACGGGCTTCAGGTATGATGAACAGGTGCTTCCCGGAAAAGTGGGAGATGTCATGACCATGGATCAGGCAATGCATTTCATGCTCATGTATTCTGCAAACGATATTTCCAATGCAATTGCCGTTCATATTGCTGGAAGTCTCAGCGCTTTCTGTGACATGATGAATGAGAGGGCCAGAGAACTTGGTGCAACAAATACCCATTTTTCGAATCCTCACGGCCTTGATGCAGATGATCATATGACTACTGCCTATGATCTGTATCTGATCCTCAGCGAATGCATAAAATACGATAAATTCACCGAGATTGTATCAAGTCCCGAATATTCGACCGTATACTATGATGCAAACGGAAATTCAGTCGACAGAACTGTAAGATCTACAGATCTTTTCATAAGAACCGATAAGGATGTTAATCCCCCTGCCGGAATTACCGTTATAGGCGGAAAGACCGGAACAACAGGCGGAGCAGGTCACTGTCTTATAGTTTTATGCAGGGATTCTTCGGGCAATCCTTATATTTCATGTGTTATGGGAACACCCGATACAGACACTCTCTATGCTCATCAGAAGGAAGTAATGTCACTGATCCTGAATGGTCAGTAAGAGCAAAATTATATGGTTTTTTGAACCTATAAAAACCTTGTAAGTTTTGGGTTTTTACACTATAATCTAATTAGCGGTCAGACCGCAAATAATAGCATCGGAGGAAAAGCGTAGTGGTTTCATTGATTGTTGGTCAGAAGGGCAAGGGTAAGACTAAGGAACTTTTGGACAAGGTAAATGCCGATGTAAAGACAGTTTCAGGAAATATCGTTTATCTTGATAAGAATACTGCTCATATGTTTGAACTTAACAATAAGATCAGACTTATCAATGTAAGCGATTATGATATCACCAGTCCTGATCAGTTTTATGGTTTCGTAGCAGGAATCATCTCTCAGAACCATGATATCCAGCAGATGTATTTTGATTCATATTGCAAGATTTCAGCTCAGGAAGACTGCAACATAACCGATAATGTTGAAAAGCTTGCTGCATTATCTGCCAAGTATTCTGTTGATATGGTTCTTTCAGTATCTCTTGAGAGAAGCAAGTTCCCTGCAGAGCTCCAGGCAAACGAGAAGATTGCGATCAATTTCCTTTAATACCATTTGACATCTTGCCCCGGAGAGTGTAATTCCTCATCCGGGGCATTTACTTTGTTTATCTTTGGATTTATGAGCAATAACAATTCCGACAATATCAGAAGGTTTACCAAAAGTCATAATTTTGGTATTGGTACGGTACTCTTTTTTCTTATACTCATCTATGTAATTATCGTAACCTTTATCTACTTCAGCTCTGACCCCATCGTTAGATATGAGGTTGTTGAAGGTTCGCTTTCCACTCAGAATATTTACAGAGCCATGGCTATAAGGGATGAACATGTAATTGAGAGTCCCTATTCAGGCTATGTCAATTTCCTTGCAAGAGAAGGACAGAAGGTAGCGGTCGGAGATATCGTATACACAGTTGATGAAACAGGAAGGCTTAACGAATTTCTTGAATCGCAGTCACTTCTTGAAAATACCCTGACTGATAAGGAACTTGATGATTTTAAGAATGAGATAGTTGATTTTGCTCATTCATATGACAGCCTTACTTACAGTGAGGTTTATTCCTTCAAGTATTCTCTTCAGAATTCTGTTCTCAAACTTGCAAATTCAAATTTCCTTGAATCCCTCAGACAGGCTCAGGACGAAGGCGGACTTTCCACTTCTGTAAAATACTGCACATGTCAGCATGCAGGCATAGTTTCATATTGGACTGACGGTTATGAAGAAATTGATCCCGGCCTTGTCACAATGGATATGTTCGATGAGAGAAATTATGAGAAGACCAATATCTCTGCAAATGAACTGAGGGCAACCGGTGATCCTGTTTATAAGCTTTCTGAAAGCGAAGACTGGTGCATCGTATTTCCAATAAAAGAAGCAGATGCCGAGAACTTTCTTTCACAGGGATATATTCTCTGCAGATTCTTAAGAAACCAGTATGAATCATGGGGCGCTGTATCTATTATAAGAAATGAAAAGGATGTTTTCTGCAGACTTGATTTTAACAATTCAATGTCTACCTTCTCAGGAGAAAGATTCCTTGATATAGAGCTTATCCTGGGAGAGGAAACGGGGCTTAAGGTTCCAAACAGCTCGATAATACAAAAGGAGTTCTATCTTGTTAACGATAATTTCGTTATACACGATGATGTTAATGATATTTATTACATTATGATCACCGGATATGACGAGACCGGACAGGCGATAACAATGCGCCGTGAAATTTCGGTATATGCTCATGATGATGCGCTTCATGTGTATTATGTAGATGAAACGATAATAACCGCCGGAGATGTTCTGCATCTTGAAAACTCGCAGGATGTGTTTGTGGTAAAGGAACGGGGAACACTGACGGGGGTATATAACATTAATAAGGGTTATGCTGATTTCAAGGAAATAACAATTCTTGCACAGAATGACGAATATGCTATCGTTAAGCCCAATTCCAAATACGGATTAAGGGTTTATGACTATATAGCACTGAAAGCCGATACAGTTTCGGACGATCAGTTCATAAATGAGTAAAGAGGCCTGCTGTGAGTACTGTTTCTGAAAATTACCTGGAAATTCTTGAAGAAGTAAAGAATCTCTGCGAAAAAAGCGGAAGAGACAAAGGTGAATGCACGCTTGTTGCCGTAAGCAAGACAAAGCCTGTAGAACTCCTGCGTGAAGCTTATGAAGCAGGATGCAGGGATTTTGGAGAAAACTATGTCCAGGAGCTTACTGATAAGATTCCTCAGCTTCCTGGAGATATACGATGGCACATGATAGGTCATCTGCAGACCAATAAGGTTAAATATATCGTAGGGAAAACATATCTGATCCACAGCGTGGATTCTGTAAAGGTTGCGCGTGAGATCGGCAAACAGTCTGTTAAGCTTGGTATTGTATCGGATATTCTTCTTGAGGTTAATATTGCGGCTGAAGAGAGCAAATTCGGATTCAGGCCTGATGAAATCATGGATGCAGTCACTGAAATATCCTCGATTGAAGGCGTAAGGATAAGGGGACTGATGACAAGTGCTCCGATATGTGAAGATCCCGAAGAAAACAGGGTATTTTTTCACAATATGAAGCAATTATCCATTGACATAAAAAAGCAAAAAACTGATAATGTTTATATGGATTGTCTTTCAATGGGAATGAGCGGCGACTACGAATGTGCAGTCAGTGAAGGCTCGACTTTTGTACGTGTAGGAACAGCCATTTTTGGTGCAAGACAATACACTAAGTAAAACGAATGAGAGGGTAAAAATGGGTAGTGCTGTTGACAAGTTCATGAATTTTATGAAGCTCGACAATAAGGACGAGGAAAACGATGATTACGGCTTTGATGATGATGACGTAAGCTCATCAGCTGATTATAGATCGTCCGATGATGAAGAAGTTGAAAAGCCCAGGAAAACATCCGCAAAGGGCATGTTTAAATCCCAGGATACACGGAGGAAAAATATGAGTGCTAGTTTTAATGCCGGTGTAAGCATGAGATTCCCCAAGGAACTCAATGATGCTGCAGAGGTTGTTGATGATCTTAAGGCTATGAACAGTGTTGTTCTTAATCTTCAGGGACTTGATTCCTCACTCGCACAGAGTATTTACGATTTCCTCTGCGGAGCATGTTACGCTCTCGGATGCCGTATGGAGAAGGTTTCCGATTATGTTTATGTAATCACTCCTGAAAGCGTTACACTTTCCGGAGATCTTATGTCACAGGGTCCTGAAGGAAACGGATTATTCTGATATTATTCATAGAAATCTACGGACCGCTTTTTCGGCACATGCCGAGCGGTCCGTTATTTTTTGAGGTAAGTTATGAAAGAAGAAACACAGATCGATATGTCACGCCTTACGGTAAAATGCGGACCTAAGAGTTCGTATGATATCGTTTATAAAAAATCATTTGAAGCTCTTAGCGGGGAAGTGAGTTCTCTTTATCCGGAAAAGCCCAGAATGTGCGTGATAACCGATACCAATGTCGATCCTCTCTATGGCGACGAGGTTGTAAAAAAGCTCGAACCTGTTTCCTCCGGTGTAATGAAATATGTCGTTACGGCAGGCGAGGATCACAAGAATCTGGATGAGATAAAAGAAATCTACAGATTTCTGATCGAGAATAAATTTGACAGAAAGACTGTTCTGGTCGCACTTGGCGGCGGTGTCATCGGAGATATGACAGGCTATACAGCTGCTACCTTTTTAAGAGGCGTTGATTTTATCCAGATTCCCACAACCCTTTTATCACAGGCTGATTCTTCAATCGGGGGCAAGACCGGAGTTGATTTTGAAGGTTTCAAGAACATGATAGGCGCATTCAAGATGCCATCACTTGTTTATACGAATCTCTCGACACTTATTTCATTACCCGGAAGACAGTTTGTATCTGGATTTGCAGAGGTGATGAAATCAGCACTGCTTAAGGATGAGATCTTCTACATCTGGCTCATTGATAATTCATATGAGATCAGGGATATGGACCTTGATACACTTTCCGAGATGGTCTACAGATGCGATGATATCAAGAGGATGATCGTTGAGAAGGATCCTTATGAAAAGAAGGAAAGAGCACTTCTGAATCTAGGACATACTCTCGGACATGCAATAGAGAAGTTTTATGATTTTAAATTCCTTCACGGGGAATGTGTCTCGCTTGGCTGTGTTGCTGCCGCATTCATTTCCTGGAAAAAGGAATTCCTTTCCAAGGAAGAATTCTATGAGATAAGAGATATGTTCGTACTGTTCGGTCTGCCCATATCAATGGATCTTGCGGATACTTCCAAGATCATAGAACTTACAAAGAACGATAAGAAAATGTCTTCAGGACATATTAAGTTTATTCTTCTTAAGAAGATCGGAAAAGCATTCATCAATGAAGATGTTACGGATGAAGAAATGTCCGCGGCTCTTGATGAACTGAATTTTGCCGAAGGAGATTGATCTGCAATGCAGGAAAAAAAGTTCGAAAAGAAAAGCATGATAATTCTGTGCTTTGTAATAGGAATTCTGGCTGTTGTGCTCGATCAGTTCACCAAGTATGAAGCCATGACAAAACTTAAAGATCATGGAGCTTACGTACTGATTGATAAAGTGCTTGAACTTTATTATATCGTAAATACCGGCTCCAGCTGGGGCATGCTTGCGGGACAGAAGATCCTGATACTTGTTATATCAGCCGTGATAATTGTTCTTTGTACAGTTATGATCGCAAAGTGCCCGGATGATATAAAGTTTATACCGTTCAATATATCACTGACCATGATAATCGCCGGCGGTATAGGTAATGCCATAGACCGTATACGTTTTTCTTACGTTATAGATTTTATCTATTTCAGGGCTATTAATTTTCCGGTATTCAATGTAGCTGATATTTTTGTCACTTGCGGTGCGATTCTTTTTATCTTCCTTATAATGTTCAAATATAAGGAAAAGGATCTGGAGTTTATGAGATTCGGCACTAAAGCTCAGGAGAGTGAGGATTGAGGCATTTTTGCTTTACATGTGAAGATGAAATGACAGGGGAGAGAGTCGACAGGCTTCTCCCTTCTTTGCTTGAAGGGGTATCGAGATCCTATCTTCAGAAAGTGATCAAAGATGGAGGCCTTACTGTAAACGGTAAAAAGGCAAAGGGGTCACTTAACGTAAAAGAAGGAGATATTCTTGAGATAGAACTTCCGGAAGCTGAAAGCCCCGACATTCCCGCAGAAAATATCCCCCTTGAAATTCTTTTTGAGGATGACGATGTTATCGTTGTCAATAAACCAAAGGGAATGGTCGTGCATCCTGCCGCAGGGCATTACACAGGAACGATGGTAAATGCTCTTATGTTTCACTGTGGTGAGTCCCTGAGCGGCATTAACGGCGTTCTGAGACCGGGAATCGTCCACAGGATAGACATGGATACTACCGGCTCAGTTATAGCGTGTAAGAACGATGCTGCCCATATATGCCTTTCTGAGCAGTTTAAGCAGCATTCCATCAACCGAATATATAAAGCGATAGTTCTTGGTGTTTTAAAGGATAATGAAGGTGTTATAGATGCACCTATAGGACGTCTTCCAAATGACAGGAAGAAGATGGGGATCGTTCCGGATGGAAGAAGAGCGGTTACTCATTACAGGGTGATAGAAAGATTTCAGGACTATACATATATAGAATGCAAGCTGGAAACGGGCAGAACGCATCAGATACGTGTGCATATGGCCTCGATAGGGCATCCTCTTCTTGGAGATGAGGTATACGGGAAAGCCTCTTCACCGCTGAACAAGCGTTATAATCTCGACGGACAGACACTTCATGCTGAAGTACTTGGATTTATACATCCATCAACAGGAGAATATGTTGAAACGGTTGCGCCGCTGCCTGAGTATTTCAGACATTTACTGGATGTTATGAAATAATTTTTACAGAAAATTCACTCATTTTTCTGACAACAGATTGAATTATACGGAAAACGGTTTTATAATCAAAGCAGTAAAGATTATATCGGAAGGATGGTGATCTGTATGAAAACTGTTATAACGATAGGAAGACAATTCGGTTCGGGCGGAAGAGAGATCGGTGAACTTCTTGCAAAGGCTTATAACATCAAGTATTACGATAAGGAGCTTCTTGCCAGGGCGGCGAAGGAAAGCGGCTTTTGTGAAGAGATTCTTATGAATCATGATGAGAGACCTACCAATTCATTCCTTTACAATCTCGTTATCGATACATACAGTTTCGGATATAATTCTTCATCCTTTGTTGATATGCCTATATCCCAGAAGGTATTTCTTGCGCAGTTCGATACTATCAAGAAGGTTGCCGACGAAGGTCCGTGCGTAATTGTCGGAAGATGTGCTGATTATGCGCTGGATGGCAGGGATAATGTGATCAATCTTTTTATCTATGCTGATGAGGATTTCAAGATAAAGAGGATCAGGGAACAGTATCAGCTTGATGAGGCTAAGGCAAGAGACATGATCATCAAGAAGGATAAGCAGAGACAGAGTTATTACAATTACTATACGAACAGGAAGTGGGGCAAGGCTGAGAGTTATGATCTGTGCATCAATTCCGCTGTCCTTGGTATAGAAGGTTCTGTAAAGCTTATAAAACAGTATATTGATGACTTCGAAGAGAAGGCATAAGATTTTTTTCAAATAAATATTGACAATACAGGCACCTCTTGCTATTATCTTGGAGTATGCCGCTTGAAAGGGCTTTAAGTTTGCTGTTTTCTGATATCAGCAACGCCGTATCAGCGTTTAAAAGGACCATTTCGCATACTTCATGATGGTTCATGAAAAGGAGGTGCCTATTTATGTACGCAATTATCGCAACCGGAGGAAAGCAGTATAAGGTTTCCGAGGGTGATGAGATCAGAGTCGAGAAGCTTGACGCTGCTGAAGGTGACAAGGTTACTTTTGACAACGTTATCGCTGTTAACGACGGTTCTCTCAAGGCTGGTAAGGATGTAGCTTCTGCAAAAGTTACCGGTACTGTTGTAAAGCAGGATCGTGAGAAGAAGGTTATCGTATACCGCTATAAGAGAAAGTCCGGCTATCACAAGAAGAACGGACACAGACAGCCCTTTACGGCAGTTAAGATCGATTCCATCGAAGGCTGATCATGACTACTATCGTGATCGAAAAGTCTCAAAGCGGAGCTTATAAAGGCTTTACGTGCATGGGACACGCAGGTTTTGCCCGCAAGGGTAAGCCCGATATTTTATGTTCAGCTGTTTCGGCTGTTTCATTCCATACGATTAACGGAATGGAGATTGCCGGGCAAAAGCCTAACGTCACTTCAAATGAAAGTACCGGGTTCTTACGATGTGAGATACCCGGAGAGCCGAATGAAGGCACGAGAATCCTTATGGATGCTTTTGCATATACCATGAAGGAACTTTCAAAAGAATACGGCGAGAAGTTTTTGCAGATACAATTCAAGGAGGTTAAGGACAATGCTTAGAATGAATCTTCAGTTCTTTGCTCATAAAAAGGGTGTCGGTTCTACCAAGAACGGCAGAGATTCCGAAGCCAAGAGACTTGGTGCCAAGCGTGCTGACGGACAGTTCGTTAAGGCAGGAAATATTCTCTACAGACAGCGCGGAACCAAGATCCACCCCGGTAATAATGTAGGTATCGGCGGAGATGATACTCTTTATGCGCTGGTTGACGGCGTTCTCAAGTTTGAGAGAAAAGGTAAGGACAGAACTCAGGCTTCTGTTTACCCTAAAGTAGAGCAGTAATTATCAGGACTCTGGCGGATACGTCAGAGTCCTTTCATTTTTGAGGTGAATGTATGTATTGTGACAAAGCCCGGGTTATCCTTATAAGCGGTAAGGGCGGAGACGGACATGTCTCTTTCAGACGAGAAAAATACGTTACAAACGGCGGACCTGACGGCGGAGACGGCGGCAGGGGCGGTGACGTCATACTTAAGGTTGACGAAGGCCTCAATACGCTCATTGACTTCAGAAATGTAAGGAAGTATAAGGCCGGAAACGGTGAAAACGGCGGAAAGAAAAACTGTCGCGGTAAGGACGGAGAGGATGTGATCCTCAAGGTTCCTCAGGGTACTGTTGTAAGAGAGGCAGAGTCAGGCAAGGTTATAATTGATATGTCCGGCGACTGCAGGGAATATACCATTCTCAAGGGCGGTAAAGGAGGATGCGGCAATCAGCATTATGCTACATCTACCATGCAGGCTCCCAAATATGCACAGCCCGGTCAGCCTGCTCTTGAACTTGAAGCTATATTTGAACTTAAGGTTGTTGCGGATGTGGGACTTGTAGGATTTCCGAATGCCGGAAAATCATCGCTTCTTGCTTCATGCACCAATGCAAAGCCAAAGATTGCCGGTTATCAGTTTACGACTCTTCAGCCAAATCTCGGTGTGGTAAACCTTGGCGGTCATGGCTTTGTTATCAGTGACATCCCCGGACTTATTGAGGGAGCAAGCGATGGGCTTGGACTTGGTCATGAATTCCTCAGACATGTTGAAAGAACAAAGGTGCTGATACATGTTGTTGATGCAGCGGGTACAGAGGGACGTGATCCACTCGAGGATGTTAAGCTTATTAACGCAGAGCTTGAAAAATATGATCCTGAGCTGATAAAGAAGCCTCAGATAATAGCAGCGAATAAGTCTGATATATTCTCATCATATGAAAATGCAGAGGATAATCTGAAGGCTCTTAAGGATGAGTTTGAACCTAAGGGAATTAAGGTGATGACAATTTCTGCGGCAACGGGTGATGGCGTAAAGGAACTTCTAAAGGAAGCTTCGGAGCTTCTTAAAACCCTTCCCGATAAGGTCACTACTTTTGAACAGGAATATGATCCTCAGATCAGTCTTAAGATCACCGATGATCCTTATACTGTTTATTATGATGACGAAGAGGATGAATACATCATCGAAGGTCCCAAGATTGAAAAGATGCTCGGTTATACTAATCTTGATTCCGAAAAGGGATTTGCATTCTTCCAGAATTTCCTCAAGGATAATGGAATGCTTGATCAGCTCGAAGAACTCGGTATCAAGGATGGAGATACGGTAAGACTTTACGGACATTCATTCGAGTATTACAAATAATATTGATTTCTGAATGTTTTTCAGGTTTTTAAACGGAGAAATAAAATGGAACTTACAAGTAAGCAAAGAGCATATCTTAAAGGGCTTGCAATGGATATTGATGCAGCTTTCAATCTTGGCAAAGCTTCGGTTACGCCTGAGACGATAACTGCACTTGATGAATTCTTTTCCAAGAATGAATTGCTTAAGATATCTGTTCTTAAAAACTGCGAAGATGATGCAAGATCACTTGCTGATACCATTGCAGGAAGAACAAGATCCACTGTGGTTCAGGTAATAGGACGTAAGATCGTTCTCTATAAGCCCAACAAGGATAATCCCAAGATAGTACTTCCCAAAGCTCCGAAGAAATCCGATAAAGCAGAACAGTAATACAGCATGATGAATCTGCTGAGATATGGATTTAAGTCCTGATTCTGAAAAGATCACTGATAAATGGAGTGAAGTATGAAAAAGGATATCATAAAATTCCGAAAAGAACTCGAGAAGGATCTTGATCCAGAAAGATTCGAGCATTCACTCGGCGTTGAATATACTGCGGCCTGTCTTGCATTCATTCACGGTGCTGATATCATGGATGCACGTATTGCCGGACTTTTACATGACTGTGCCAAGTGCATTCCTGATGATAAGAAGATCAGCATCATGGAAAAAGCTGGATGTCCTCCTCTTCAGGAAGAACTTGATAATCATTCACTTCTTCATTCCAAATGCGGTGCGATCGTTGCGAAAGATAAGTACGGAATAGAGGATGAGGATATACTTAATTCCATAAGATTCCATACTGTCGGAAGACCGGCTATGTCTACTCTTGAGAAGATCATCTATATAGCCGATTTTATAGAACCGGGCAGAAAGAATCTGATCATCATGGAGAATGTAAGAAAGGCTGCATTCATTGATCTTGATCAGACACTTTTATGGATAATGGAAGCTGTCAGGGGATATGTGGAATCAAAGGGATATCCCGTCGCACCTTCGTCTCTTGCGGCATATGAATATTATAGGAATCAGATCAAACCTGATATGGAACTTAGAAAGGGAGTAAACATTTGACTAAGAATCTACTTGCAGAAGTAAAAACTGTTGCGGATGCGCTTGAAGACAAGAAGGGATTCGATATCGCAGTTCTTGATCTTGGCAGTGTGTCAGACGTGACCGACTGTTTTGTTATCTGTTCGGGAAGCAACAGGTCTCAGATACAGGCTCTTTCAGACGGAGTTGAAGAAGCTCTTGCAAAAAATAATATCTTTCACAAAGGCATCGAAGGATATGACAGTGCAAACTGGATCCTTCTTGATTACGGTGATATCGTTGTACATATATTTGATAAGGATTCACGTGAACTCTATGATCTTGAAAGAATATGGTGCGACGCAGATAAGATTGAGTTCTGAACTGATTCAATAAGATTAAATTCTGAAGTTATCTAAAAGTATGTTTAGTAGAGCAGGAGCTGCAAAAAGCGGTTCCTGTTTTTTTATATTTCATTTGTGTTAAAATATTAAGGATATGTTTTCTAATATTTCTTAGAGGAGAATAAAGCCATGAACGAAAATGTAAAAAGTAAAATTGAACTCTTTGCAGAAAACAGGAAACGCATTCATGAAGCCTTTAAGTGGGACTGGGATATGATGAGTGTCGTTGCCGGTCTTGTTTTTACGGGAGCGGATAAAACTGCAGATATTGATAGGATGAAAGAGTGTGAGAAGATACTTGAAAAGAAAAAAAGCGCATTCTCGGTTTTCAGAGGAAATGACAAGCTGATTCTGATAAGCAAGATGGCAATCGCAGATGATGCTGAGAATTATCTTGATAAAGTTATCGCGGTATATGACAAGATCAGCGCAGGGAAGATATTCGCGGATTCATTTCTGCTTCTCGGTGCAGTGGTTATAGTTGATCAGAATAAAGATGATGATGCAGACAGCATCATTACAAAATACAAAGAGATCATTAAGAGAATGTCCAAGATTCACCCGATCATTACAGATTCCATCGATATTCCCATGGCTGTAATGCTTGCGATGAGCGATAAGGATATTGATTACATCATAAGTGAAACAGAAGAGGGTTATGAATACATGAAGAAAAACTTCAAGAGCTATTCTAATCCCACACAGTCTCTTTCACATGTTCTTGCCCTGACTGACGGAAATATGATTGATAAATGCAATAAGGTCATGCAGATATACTACATGCTCAAGGAACGCGGAGCAAAGTATGGCAGAGAGTATGAGTTTGCATCTCTCGGATCTCTTATAGATATCGATATGGATATGGGCGAACTTGCAGATGAGATAGTTGAAGCTGATAATCTTCTTGCTTCATACAAGGGATTCGGAGCATGGAGCATGGACAGAAGCACCAGGCTTATGTTTGCTGCGGTTATCACGGCAGAAGTGTTTGAACCGGATACACATACGCTGAACTGTTCGGTATTAGGCAGTTCACTTGCGATAGTCATAGCTGAAGAGATCATGATCATGATGGTTGTGATGATGTGTACAAATAACAACGCGTCGACCTGATCAAAGACTGATATGAAAAAAGGTATTATTTTTGATATGGACGGAACAGTCTGGGATTCATCGGAAAATGTTGCAAAATCCTGGACTGTCAAAGTACATGAAGCAGGTTACAATGACAGGAACATAACGCGTAAGGACATTCAGAGCGTCATGGGAAAGACGATGAACGTCATTGCAGATACGCTTTTTACTTTTACTGAAAAGGGTCCGGAACGTGACACCCTGCTTTTGTCCTGCGAAAAGTATGAGATTGAATATCTGAGAGCACATGGCGGTATCCTTTATGAAGGTGTAAAGGAGACGTGGAAATCGCTTAAGGATAATGGATATCATAACTATATTGTAAGTAACTGTCAGGCAGGATATATAGAGGCTTTTCTGGATTATTACGGTATTTCCTATGGAAGAAGGGATGATCTCATCGAAGATATAGAATGTTACGGAAATAATCTACGTCAAAAAGATGAGAATATCAGGCTTTTAGCTGAGCGTAATGATCTGACAGATGCCTGCTATGTCGGAGATATCCAGAGTGATTACGATGCTACTGTCAAAGCCGGATATAAGTTTATTCATGCAAGATACGGATTTGGAAGCATTAATTCTGAAGTTCCGTATATAAATTCGCTTTCGGATCTGATGGATGTTGTACCTGAAGTTATTGGATGAAACTTAAGCTATTGTATGATATGAAAAGGACCGGTAATGTACCGGTCCTTTGTTAATTATGGATTTACGTGTATAGGGTGTGACGAGATTGAACTTATCTGAAAATGCGGATCACTCCGTAAACTTTTCCAAGGATCTGACATGAATCGACGATGATGGGATCCATGGTATCATTCTCAGGCTGGAGACGGATGTGATCTTTTTCTCTGTAATAAGTCTTAACAGTAGCGGAATCATCTATGAGAGCTACGACCATCTCACCGTTTTCTGCAGTGTTCTGCTGACGTACAATAATGCGGTCACCGCTGAAGATACCGGCATTTATCATTGAGTCACCCTTGACGTTAAGCATGAAGGTCTGGCCCTTTGAAAGTTCGGATGCAGGAAGAGGGAAGTATTCGATAATATTATCATCCGCAAGAAGAGGCTGGCCCGCTGCAACATTACCATATACGGGAATGCTGGTCATCTCTGTCCTTACCATATGGAATGAATCATCGCATATTTCAATAGCCCTGGGCTTGGAAGGGTCTCTTTTTATATATCCCTTGCGCTCAAGGGCTTCAAGATGTGAGAAAACAGAAGATGTAGACTTAAGAGATACCTTTTCTCCGATTTCTCTGACAGTAGGAGGATATCCCTTTGCAAGTATCGTATCCTTAAGATATTCGAGTATCTGTTCCTGTTTGGGTGTGAGCTTGCTGAAATCCCTCATAAAGGCTCCTTTCAAACATTTGTTTGCATTAAGTATAGCACATTTGTTCTGCTATGCAAACATATTTTCGAAAACGTTTGTTTGACATAGATCAGGTCAGATGATATTATTATAAAAATCTTTTTGCACTGCACAACACAATCATATGTGCCATCTACAGTACAAACTGAGCAGGCAATATCTTTAGGATATGTGGCCGGGTCGCATTGACGACAGCAGAATCATCACATCTGCGGGACAGTGGTATGTTCCGGGGTGTGTTTTTTTATACCCTGAGGATGGAAACAATCATGAAAGGGGTATTTATGGATGAAAAGAAAGTTTTAAAGAAATTATCTGCGGTAGGAATACTTGGAAACATCTTTCTTTCAGCATTCAAGCTGTTAGCGGGAATTCTGGGAAAATCAGGAGCGATGGTCTCGGATGCAGTTCATTCACTTTCGGATGTATTTGCAACACTGATCGCATATATCGGTGTAAGGCTTTCACAGCAGAAGGAAGATGAAGAGCATCCTTATGGTCATGAAAGACTCGAATGCGTAGCATCACTGACACTGGGACTTATACTGGCAGGTACCGGTATAGGAATAGGTATCACAGGTATCAAAAAGCTCTTTTTTGCGGATGAAGCTCTTGATATACCTACATTTCTTCCTCTCATTGCTGCAGTGGTATCTATTGTCGTAAAGGAAGGAATGTTCTGGTATACGATGTACTATGCCAAAAAGCTTGATTCAGCGGCTTTCAAGGCAGATGCATGGCATCACAGATCCGATGCATTTTCTTCAATAGGTTCATTCATAGGTATCGAAATGGCCAGACTGGGATTTCCTTTTATGGACCCGGTTGCGGGATTGATCATATGCATTCTTATACTGAAGGTTGCATTTGATATATCAAAAGATGCCATATCAAAGATGCTTGATACATCATGCGATAAAACCATTGAACACAGCATATGGAAATTCATAGAAGAGCAGGCTGGTGTTGTAGGGATAGATCTTCTCAGAACAAGACAGTTCGGAAATAAGATCTATATCGATCTTGAGATATCCGTCAAAAGAGATATATCGCTTATCGAGGCGCATACAATCGCAGAAAACGTGCATGCTGCCGTTGAAGAAAAATTCCCAAGCGTAAAGCATATCATGATACATGTAAATCCTGCAGAGGAGATATAAAAAGAGAGGACTTCAATCTGAAGAAGTCCTCTCTTTTATTAAGTCTTATTAGTTAGATCTTATTCAGCGAAAATTTATCAGCCGAATGTTACAAGTGCCCATGAATCATCGGGAACGATTCCGATATAGGTCTTACCCGGATTAACGGTAAGCGGTGTTCCGTCTATGTTGTAGAACTGGGTATGCCCGAAAACATCCTTAAACCAGGTGATTGCAACGGCTTTTCCGTTAGTGAGATAAAATCCTACGCCCTGACCGATGACACCGTAGATCATGTATCCGTTATTATCGAGTGAAACCATTGGAGCACACTGGATTATTAAATTCTTGAAAGTAACAGCCTGAAGGTCTTCTGCATCTACTACAGCGGTGCCGCTTTCATTCCAGGCATAAGTTCCTGTGGATGCATTGTATATAAGTTTGGTTTGGTTGTGAGGGAAGGGCAGTGATACTGTTGTTACGGGAGTTCCTCCGGGAAGGTTATTAACTCCGAATTTGAATCTGCTCTGAGCACATGTAGCGTCAGTGTAGTAAGGAGAATAACCGGCT
Organism: uncultured Lachnospiraceae bacterium; assembly: GCA_946631295.1. Lineage (GTDB taxonomy): Bacteria > Bacillota > Clostridia > Lachnospirales > Lachnospiraceae > AC2028. The sequence continues at coordinate 36,671 of CAMOZY010000007.1, read as the reverse complement.
GCTGCGATTCTTCTTGCAGCTTCTCCGGCGAGACAGTACTCGGTATACCAGCTGGGCTTGCCGTTTGGAATTCTGCTGAATCCTGCAGAAAGATGAGGAAGCTGATACATCTGAATGAAAGGATTGATATAAACGGGACCGCCGTCATGGACCAGTATCGCATTATATTCATTTGCAAGGATTATATTGGTAGGACGTGCAGAACGGATATTTCCAAGGCGTACAACATTGTTGTAATCCTTGTAGATAGCCATGAGTCTGGTGACACGGTTATTCTTCGTGGAGTTAACCATCTCATAGATAATATCTGCCTCGGCAAGTCCGTAGTGAGGAGCTGCATATGCATCATTATCAACCATTACGGCGATGGGGCGCTGAAGCGCAGGTGCAGTAGTAGGAAGACCTGTAAGTTCATTGATGGTTCCGGCAGCCTGTGTTGAAAGCGAAGGAGCAAGTACAAGAGATGCAGCCATAGCTGCGGCAAGAAAGGCAGAAGACAAAGACTTAAAGAATTTCTTTCCTGAGATCATATAATCCTCCTGTTTATTTGATGAGGAACATTGTTCCAACACTAAAATTATAGTTTATATACGTACATTATTCCATACGAAAAAAATAATTATAAAAATGTTGACATTCGAAAATATGTTCGATATAATTCAAAACAGAACAAGTGTTCTGAACATACATTCGGAGGCTAACATGAAAGCAATTATCAGCAGAAACAGGAAGATAATCCTTGTATCCATAATCTCTTTTACATTGATGCTTATGATATTCAGTACTGTATTTGTTATAAGATCCCACGCTATGACTTCAGTACCTGCTGAAGACCAGGAAGTATATTATAAGTACACGGCAATGTACAGAGTATGTGCAGGTGATACGCTTTCTTCCATAGCTCAGATGTATATGGATGATGTGCATTATTCATCCGAAGCAGAATATATTACAGAACTTAAAAAGATGAATCAGATTTACTTTGGAGATGATCTTAAGAGCGGTGAACTTATCACGGTATGTTATTATTCTACGGAATACAGGTAATGAAAAATACAGACAGTTTAAAGCCGGCCAAACAAGGCCGGCTTTTCATTTATTCTTTTCTTATTGTGTTTTAGTAAATAATTATAGAATGAAAAAATCTTGATCAATTTTGTTCAGATTATTTCTTTCCGGATTTTTTATCTTCTGTATCTTCAGGCTTTTTATCAGGTGTCTTTTCCCTCAGGGTTACGACATTGGCGGCATGTTTTCTGCTGTCTTCAAACTGAGCGGCATAATGTTTACGCGTTGTGTTAACATCTTTATGTCCGAGAACATCAGCTACAAGATAGATATCGCCGGTTTCTCTGTAAAGAGCTGTTCCGTAAGTGCTTCTAAGTTTATGAGGAGTGATCTTTTTAAGTGATGTGAGTCTGGACGAGTATTTCTTCACAAGCTTTTCAACCGCTCTGACGCTTATTCTCTTATTCTGAAGTGATAAAAAGAGAGCATTTTCTGAACCGCTTTCAGCATTGATCCTTTCCCTTTCATCAAGATAATCATGAAGAGCAGCATCTACTTCATCACCAAAATATACTACAGCTTCATTTCCACCCTTTCTTGTAACCTTTATTCCGCCGTTGTTGAAATCTATATCCCTTATATCTATTCCGACACATTCGGAAACACGGATGCCGGTACCGAGCAGAAGAGTAAGTATCGCTACATCTCTTATCTTTGTTCTTGAATGATAAACAAGTTCTTTATCAGTAAGGCCTTCACCGGATTCAACCATATCAAGCAGCTTTGCTACCTCATCGGCATCAAGTCTGATGATCTCTTTTTCATGGATCTTGGGAGGGATGACAAGTTCTGCCGTATTTTTTGAAACGCGTTCTGTTTCAAAGAAATACTTATACATGCTTCTTAATGCTGAGAGTTTTCTTGCCTTTCCGCGTTCTCCGTTTATAACTGTCCTTCCGTCTTTCTCATATAAGGTGACATTTTCGAGATATTCTTCAATATCGGTTCTTCCGATGCTTTCAAGAATCGAAATCTTGAAATCGGGTATCTCTGTGTTTTTGAGGGAAGAGTTATTCTCCTTGAGAAATTCAAAAAACATGCGGATATCATAAGCATAGGCCAGGCGTGTTCTGGCAGATGTGTTTGTCTCCAATGACCTGAAATATTCCCTGAGCCACGAAGGCAGCGTATCAAGAACAAGCCGCATCTTGCGGATATTGTCCCTTACCTGTGCATCATGATATTTTTCGTTATTAACTACAGCCATGTCCTAAAAATCTCTTCCTGACTTATCCTAAAAAAACACAAGGAAATTATATCATAAATTGGCTTTAAAACCGCATAAAACCTGATGAAATTTGCCTTGTTTGGTGCTATACTAAAACAGTTCGGGGGTACGTGATATGAGCGATTACAATAAAGAAGAACGAGACATATTTACAACCAATTCCGATGGACGTATCAGAAAACAGAGGAAGAATCCCAAGCTTGATAATAATTTTTTCAAATGGGGTCTTACTATATTTCTGACTTTTCTGGGCTGCATTCTTGCGGTTTATGTACTTTTCTACAATGATAAGCTGAGTGCCAACTTTGCTAAGATCAATAAAATTCTGGCTCCTGTTTATGTTGGGCTTATCATCGCATATCTCTACAGCCCGCTTCTTAACATACTCGAAGCAAGATTCATGAATCCGCTTTTCAGAAAAATGAAATTTCTGACGGAATCTGCACAGAAAGCTCTTGCCCGTGTTACAGCAATAGTCATAATTATCATCTTGTCTGTGATCATGATCTATGTGACCGTATGGGTTATGATAAAGCATGTATTCCCTTCGATAGTCAGCATTGTAAGTAATCTGAATATTTATCTGAATAACATCAATGAATGGGCTAATAAGATCCTTAAGGATAATCCTACGCTGAATTCTTATATTTCTAATGATCTGAACAGATATTCCGCAGACATAACTGCATGGGTTAACGAAAACTTTAAAACCCTTACAGGTACTTTACTCAAATCAGTATCACAGGGTTTCATTGCGTTCCTTGGAAAACTCTGGAATTTCATAATAGGATTCGTTATCTCAATATATGTGCTCTGGAGCAAAGAAGAGCATGTTGCCAGAAGTAAGAAGATTATCTATGCTTTCTTTTCCAGAGAAACAGCAAATGCGCTCGTTGAAGGCTTCAGGTATACTCACAGAACATTTATCGGATTCTTTTTCGGAAAGATTGTGGATTCGGTCATCATCGGACTTCTTTGCTTTATCGGATGTACGATCATGCAGCAGCCTTATACTGTTCTCGTAAGTATAATTGTTGGAGTTACAAATATCATTCCTTTCTTCGGACCGTATTTCGGGGCAATTCCCAGTGCAATACTTATATTTGCATATGATCCTCTTCATCCGGGATATGCTCTGGTATTTCTTCTTTTCATAGTTGTGCTTCAGCAGGTTGACGGAAATGTTCTGGGCCCCAGGATCCTTTCTACATCCACAGGCCTTACAGGATTCTGGATCATATTCTCAATCACTCTTTTTGGAGGATTATGGGGACTTTTCGGAATGGTCATCGGAGTTCCTGTATTTGCGGTCATCTATGCCGGCGTAAGACAGCTCAGCAGAAATAAGCTCAAGAATAAGGGGTATCCTTATAAAACAAGGGATTATCTTACTATCGGTGGAATTGCAGAGGATGGAAGCCCACTTCCTATTCCTCCGGTTGAAAAGAAGCCTGTGAATAAATCCTTATATATGAAGATCAAAGAAAGCCGCGCTTCAAAAAAGCCTAAGAAAAAAGAAAAGAAATAAAGGCTTACTACAAAAGATAAGATTAAATTTTGAATGATAAGATCATACGGAATATAGAATGAGATTTGTTATACAAAGAGTTCTTGATGCAGCTGTTACCATTATTGAAACTGATGATCAGGGCAACAGAAATGAATATATCTCCGGAAAAATAGGAAAAGGATTCATGGTACTGTGCGGTATTATGGATACGGACACCATGGAGATATCAAATAAAATGGTTTCAAAACTCCTGTCTATGAGGATATTCGAAGACGAGAACGGCAAGACCAATCTTGATCTGAAAAGCGTCTCAGGAGAGCTTCTGATCGTATCACAGTTTACATTATGCGCTGATGTAAGTCATGGAAACAGGCCTTCATTTATAAATGCTGCAAGACCTGAGAAAGCAATACCGATATACGAACATATAATAGAAGAGTGCAGAAGAGCAGGCTTTAAAACCGAAACGGGAGTGTTCGGAGCTGATATGAAGGTGGATCTGACAAACGATGGACCCTTTACGATAATTCTTGATTCGGATGATCTTAAATGAAATATCGTTATCTGAGTTTGGTTAATGATAATGATATAAAAAAATAATATCAAATAATAATTTTATATGCCTATATATGTGTTAAAATATTAATAAGACATGAGAGAGTATAAGAATATAGTTTTAATAGGAATGCCGGGTGTCGGTAAAAGCACCGCCGGAGTTATCGCAGCCAAAAAGCTGGGGTTAAAATTCGTGGATTCCGATCTGCTTATTCAGACTCGTGAAAAGAAACTGTTAAAGCAGATAATCGATATTGAAGGCATCGACGGATTCCTGGCCATAGAAAATGATGTACTGAAATCAATCGATGAAACCGGCTGTTTAATTGCTACAGGAGGCAGTGCAATCTACAGCAAGGAAGCCATGGATCATCTCAGGCAGAATTCCTTTGTGATTTATCTGCATCTTAGCGTCATAGATCTTGAAAAACGTCTAGGTGATCTGAATAACCGCGGCGTGATCCTTAAGCCCGGACAGAGCTTCATGGATCTCTATGAAGAGCGTCTGACCCTTTATCGCGAATATGCTGATGAAGAAATCGACGAAACCGGGCGTGATCTTGAGGCTACAGTGGAACTTATATGCAAGAGGGCGTCCATATACAACTATTCGCAAAATGCGGATTTAACGAATAGTTAGGGGCTGATTTTTGAACAGTTGTAAATATATTGATATTTACGCCCCTAACTAATTCGTTAAATCCGACGGATTATGGATTAAAAATATTTAGGACTATAAATTTTTAAACAGTTGTAAATATATAGTTATTTACGCCCATAACTAATTCGTTAAATCCGAGGGATTATGGATTATAAAGAATTTAGGAATATAAATAATTCGCTGATCAAACCTACAGGCTGATCTGATGAATTTTTTTATATAAATATTTTGATTTGAGGTTTTTATGAAATGAAATTTGCAGACAGACTTGATAAATTCGGTGCAGAGATTTTTGCGGCATTGAATGAAAAGAAAATCCAGTGTGAAGCCAAGGGACAAAAGATTTATAACTTTTCGGTAGGTACACCTGATTTTCCGGTTCCGGAACACATTAAGAATGCACTTATAGAGGCTGCACAGGACCCTGTAAACTGGAAATATTCACTGCGTGACATGCCTGAGATGCTTCAGGCGGTATGTGATTACTTTAAAACCCGCTATGATGTAGACGGCATTACCCAGGATATGGTCATGAGCTGCTATGGAACGCAGGAAGGATGCGGACATCTGGCGCTTGCACTTCTAAATAAGGGTGATACTATCCTGCTTCCGGACCCCTGCTATCCTGTTTTCCAGGCAGGTGCTTTTCTTGCAGAAGCTGAGCCCTATTATTATCCTCTTACAAAAGAAAACGGATTTCTTCCGGACGTAAATTCTATTCCTGAAGATGTTGCGAAGAAAGCCAAGGTTATAATCGTTTCTCTTCCTGCAAATCCCGTAGGAAGCGTTGCAAGAGAAGGAATTTATGACGAGATCGTAACATGGGCAAAGAAATACGATGTCATTGTAGTTCATGACAATGCATACAGCGATATTATTTATGACGGAAATGTCGGAAACAGCTTCCTTAAGACTGAAGGCGCACTTGATGTAGGTGTTGAGTTCTTCTCGTTGTCTAAGTCTTTTGATGTTACAGGTGCAAGGATAAGCTTCCTTGTAGGAAGAAAAGACATTGTTGCGGCTGTTAAGAAGCTCAGAAGCCAGATTGATTTCGGTATGTTTATTCCTATTCAGAAGGCTGCGATAGCTGCACTTACAGGCCCCCAGACATCCGTAAAAACCCAGAATCTTGAGTATCAGGCCAGACGTGATGCACTTTGCGGAGGTGCAAGAAAGATCGGATGGAATATCCCCGATGCAAAGGGATCCATGTTCGTATGGGCTCCGGTTCCTGAAGGCCACGGTACATCAATGGAGTTTTGTATGGAACTTCTTGAAAAGACAGGCGTTCTGTGCACTCCCGGCTCTTCGTTCGGTCCTTCCGGCGAAGGCTATGTGCGTATGGCACTGGTTGCAACCGTACCTGTTATTGAAGAAGCATTAAAAGCTGTTGAAGCAAGTGGGATTTTAAACTGATATGAATATCAAAAAAAGAAAGATATTAAATAACAAACTTTTCCTGTATCTTACTGAATTTTTTGCAGGAATGTCAGTTATGGCTGTTGAACTCGGAGCAAGCAGATTACTTGCTCCGTATTTCAGTTCATCACAGATTGTATGGACCATAATTATAGGAACCATAATGATTGCAATGGCTCTCGGAAATATCTACGGCGGACGTAAAGCAGATAAAGATCCGGATCCGGATAAGCTTTACAGACGGATACTGATCGCTGCTGTATGGATTGCTCTTATACCTGTCGTCGGAAAATACATAATTGTCGGAATTTCCGCAGTTCTTATTTTTTCAATCAACACAAATTTTCTTGTTATTGCTGCATTTGCAGCATGTATGGTCATATTTGTATTCCCTCTTTTCCTGCTGGGAACGGTTACACCTTCGCTTGTAAAGTATTCGGTGGACAGTCTTGATGACAGCGGTAAAGTTGTAGGAATGCTGAATGCATCCAACACCATCGGAAGCATTATCGGAACCTTCATACCGACATTCATAAGCATACCTGCGGTAGGTACTTCAGCAACATTTCTTATCTTTTCGGGAATACTCTTACTTCTTGTCCTTATATATTTCATTTCAGGAAAAGCAAAAAGTGCCGGTGCAGCTGTCGGAGCAGGCATATTTATTCTCTGCTGTATTTTAGGACATAAAAGCAATTTTGCATTTTGGAGAACTGATCTTAAGATTGAGGATGAATCAATATATAACTATCTTCAGGTTTATGAAACTGACAGAGATATCAGATTATCTACCAATGTTCTTTTCGGCGTGCAGTCCATCTATAACAAAGGTGGACAGCTTTCCGGTCTTTGCTATGATTACTACATGGCAGGTCCTTATATGGCAGGTCTTTACGAAAAGGAAGATCCGATGAAGGTTCTTGTCCTTGGAATGGGAAGCGGAACATTTGCGACACAGTGCAGCAGATATTTTGATGGAATGGAGATTGAAGGTGTCGAGATTGATCAGAAGATAACAGATCTTGCGTATGACTGTTTTGAGATGCCTGAAGATATAGAAGTTACGACATATGACGGAAGGGCTTATCTTGCGGCTATTCCTGATGAACAGAAATATGATGTGATCGTTGTTGATGCATTTCAGGATATAACCATCCCTTTTCAGATGGCTACCGTTGAGTTTTTTACCCTCGTCAAGAACCATCTTACAGATGGCGGCGTTATGGTTGTAAATATGAATATGAGGGATGAAAGCGAAGGAAATATCAACGAATATTTATCGGATACTATATGCAGCGTTTTTCCAAATGTTTATATTGCAGATGTTGAGGGATGCTCTAACCGCGAATTATATGCTGCTGATTTTGATATGATTGACAGATTCCTTGAAAATACTGAGCTTGAAGAAAACTATGAACTGATAAATACAATGAGCCGTGTTGAGAAAGCTCTGGTAAAATATGAACCCGGCGATCATATAATGACCGATGACAAAGCTCCCGTTGAACTGCTCAGTATTAAGGCTATAGACGGACTTATAGGTGAAGAGACTTCATATTATAAAAATCTCTATGAAGAAAAGGGTATTACCGGCCTGCTTGATGAATTGGCGTATTAATGGGTTCCCAGTATTTGATCGTATAGTTCAAGTCCGAAACTTGTCATTTCAGGTTCATGAGGAATGATCTTAAATGTTCTTTTTCCGTCATCCAGATGCTCTGCACACATGAAGCATACTTTCTCATCAGTCTTTGATTCTTCATACATCTGCTGCGCAAATGAAAGCAGGTGTGTAACGGTATAGATCCTTACACCTTCTTCCTTAAGAGCTTTCACTATGTCATAAGCAATTCTGGAACCGTCTTTTTCGGTTGTTGTAGCAAATGATTCATTAAGCAGGACAAGCGGATCTTTTCCGAGATTACTTACTATCCTGTCCATTCTCCTTAATTCTTCATCAAGACGTCCGCTGTTCATTGCGCTGTCCTCACGTCTTGTAAAATGAGTAAAAATGGAAGTTCGTATAGAACTCCTGAATCTTTTTGCTGGAACGGGAAGTCCGCACTGCATAAGAACCTGTGCAACACCAAGACTTCTAAGGAAGGTTGATTTTCCTCCCTGATTGGCACCTGTTATGACTACAAGCTGTTTTCCGCTGAGCTTTCCGGTGTTTCCTACAGTCTTTCCTTTAAGTTCAATTGAAAGTATTATCTCTTTGAGTTCATCATATTCGAGAACGTCTCCATAGCATTCATCCGGGAAACAATATTCGATCCTGTAGCTCTGCATCTGTGATCTGATATTGACTGCTCCAAGATAAAATGCTATCTGAAAATGGAACTGGTCAAAGAATGAACCGAGTTCCTGAACAAGCTGTGTGCAGTATGAGTAAACATGTCCTACAACAAGGAATTCTATTGCTTCAGCATCTTCCTGTATTGCCTGATCTTTGTAAAGAGAAATAACTCCGGGTGAAAGTGATGAGATCTTTCCTTTTACTTTGGAACCTATACCATACTGTTTACTGTATTTGATCACATTAGTCTGAAGTTCATCGAGTCTTATATCTCCTATTTTCAGACCGTCTTTCAGACCGCATTCAATCCTGATCTTGGGAACTCTTACATTGAAATATTCCTCATCGCGATTCCTGGCATATATATCCGCAAAAAAGGAAATACTGTCTAGAAGCGTTGTGAGCTGTTCTTCCTTATCTTCGTCAAATTCCTTCTGCAGTCTGCTGCTCAGTCCAAGTAATCCTTCAGAAGAAAGACCATCTGCATTATCTGCAAGCAGATCCCTTATTTCAATTATTCCATCAACAAGAAGTTTAAGAACCTTGAGATCTGTGATAAGCTTTGCCTTTGTGCCTATTTCACCGATGGAATTATTCTTTCTGCCAAGTTTTTCCCATTCATCAAGCACTGTTCCGGAGATATGATACAGTGAATCGGTCATGTTCTGTTTTTTACAGCAGTCCTTTACGATATCCTGTCTGTATTTTATCTCTTCAAAAGATTTGAGCGGTACTCCCATTACTCTTTTGACAGCATGGCTGAGATAAGAATCCTGTGACTGGGATATTACAGCCTTATTTGTTCTTATTATCGAATCATTACCTGCAGCCTTAAATATGGCATTAAGACCAAGATCCTTTGTGATGGAATTCCAGTCAAAATACGCACCTGCAGATGACCATTCTTTATCGGAATATAGAAGATTTACATTCATGAGAATCTCTCCTTAAGCTGATCATAAGTAAGTCCGTATTTTACAACCTGTCTGTTAATGCAGTTTGATTCTACCGGCTCGCTTCTTTCTATCCTGAATGTCTGTATATTATCCTTATCGACAGTCGCTCTCAGACTTACGATGTTCCTGCTGTTCTGCGATAATTCCCAGAGGTGTGTAACGTAAATGCCTTTACACTTTTTATCTATAAGATACTTAAGCACCCTTTTTCCCATCTCTATCGCATCGTAATTGGCAGCGGTTGTAAAGAGCTCATTAATGACGACAAAAGCACCTTCCTGGCTTTCATGCATGATGGGCTTTAGTCTTTCAAGTTCATCCATCAGTTTTCCGCGACCGGACTCGATACTTTCCTCAACGGAAAAATGAGTCCACAGGTTTGTATAATACGGCACAGATGCGGATATTGCAGGTACATCAAATCCCATCTTGGTAAAATAGACCAGTTGTCCGAGACTTCTTCCGTATGTCGTTTTACCACCCTGATTGGGACCTGTAAGAACAAAGAAATTCTCATCTTCATCCATGAATAATTCATTGGGGATAGTTTCTTTGCCTGAATCCATATTGGTCAGAGCAAGTGCAAGATCGTAAAGCCCCGATGCCTTAAGCTTTTTATCGGACTTTTGAGGTGTACACATTTCATAGCCTTTATCTGACATGGATCTTTGAAAACGTGCAAAGGCAAGATAATAGATCATTTCTTTTTCAAACAGTGTTATCTGATCGTCGGAAACCTGTGGGAAATCCTTACAGAATTTATCCAGTTTTTTGAAGAAATTTTTATTCTTTCTCTGGAAAAGTTTGATTATCTCTTCTTCAAGATTGGAAAAATATTCAGTGCCCGCAAAGGGATTGATCATCTCATGTTCTTCACCCGGAAAAAGTTCTGACAGGAATTTATCATATGCCCTTTCGGTTGTGCCGTTTGTAAGAGTGAAGCGTCCTTTCTCATATGTGAGAACGACATGGAAATCCGAAAGTTCCTTCCAGAGACTGACAGCATCTGTTCTGAGTGATGAAAATTCATCCCCTGACAAATGATCATTCAGATAAGAAATAAATGTTTTTAAACCTTCAGAAGAAATGGTGCATTTATCAAGTTTTTCTTTTAATGCATCAAGTGAGGAAACATAAGTATAGATTTCTCTAAGATACCATGTCTGCTTTTGGATAAGCTCGTATGCATCATCCTTGCGGCCGGAATAATTTTTTCTTTCACGGATTTTTCCATGATATTCAAGAAATGCAGTGAATACATCATCCATTTTTATATCATGATAAATATCTCTTCTGTAGTCTTCATCTTCCCTGGTCAGAGGAAATGAATAATACATATCCATGAGATCCTTGTCCCATTCAGCAGAGATCCTTTTAAGAATCTGGTCGATATTAAGATCAGTGAGTATTGTATTCATACTCTGATGATCATTGTTTTTATTCTGATCAGAAGGATTTTTGCTTAACAGACTGAACATATAACTTCCTCGATGAAATATTCTCAATTATTATGAGTTTATAAATTGTCGGAAAGATATAATGAATATATATACCTGCTCAATTATCATTGGAACTTTTTATTAACTGCTCATATAACGAAGGCAGAGATTTTTTTCGTGTGATCTCTGCAAGTCCAAGCTGGGTTATATCGATAACTGTAACAGCTTCTGTATCATTTTTTGATTCTGCCCGAAGAATTTCAAGTAGAATATCCTGATCTTCTTTATTATCAAGATTGATGAAATCTACTATTATGATACCCGACAGATTTCTTGTTCTTAACTGTCTGCAGATTGCAGTTGCTGCTTCAATATTAACCTTAAGATATGCAGATTCTTTATCAGTATTTCGTGACGGTGTGTATTTTCCACTGTTGACATCAATTACAGTCATAGCTTCAGTATGATCAAATATTAGATAGCCACCGCATTTGAGCCAGACTTGTCTTGAAAGTGCCTCTGAAACCTGGGTTTCAAGACTATATAACTTACTTAATGAAAGTGCATTATCATTATACAGCCTTATATCAAAGTTTTTTTCCTGAAGAAAGTGATATATTTCTTCATCATCCGTAACAATCTCATCATATTCATCTTTCCGGAATACTTTATTGATATTTAGCGTGATGTTATCTGAACGATAAAGATAATTGAATTTTGAGAGATGTTTTGAATGTTCCCTGAGTTCTTCACCATTTTCTATTTTTGAATAATTGATCTTTGCAGTGAATTTTGCACGTTTGCCCTTCTGAGCATGAGCTGTTAGGGAAACAGGAATAAGATCCCCCTGCTTAGGAAGTAAGTCACCGGGGATCTTATCAAAGGGAAGATATCCGTCCTTTCCTTCCTCATATTCTATGAAGCAGGCACCAATATCCTTTTTGACATCTTTTACTATTGCTATGACAATATCTTCAGGTCTGATCTTGCTTTCATCAAGAACAGTACCCGCAATAAGCCTTCCTTCGGAAATAAGAAAAGCACATTTTTTCTCATTATAGAAAGTGATTATCAGTTTTCCGTTATGAGCAAGGCGCATTTCATTGTTTTTCGATGCGGTAGCTTTTTCTCCGGACTGTATCTTTAACCTGCTCATGATATAGCCCCGATATCACCCATTGATATCAGTTCTCCGTTCTCATTATTAATGAACATATCCAGCCTTGTTATCTGAAGTGAATTTACAGGCAATGTGATATTATCAAGACCACACATAAATTCCATAACAAATCCGGGTTTGATGGAATCGGAACTTGAAGAATTGATCGTCATGCAAATGGTTGGTTTATCATTATCATCATCCTTAAGATACAGACTGTATATGAATTCCTTAAGATCTATATCTCTTGATGTTTTCTTAGTCTCTTTATGATAAATCATATGTTCAAGAGCGGATGTTTTATCTATAAGCTCTTTTACTTTTTGCTTATCCGGACATAGATTTTTTTTATCATCATAGAATGTTATTTCATAGGATGATGCAAAAACAGATGCCATTGCATTTCCTGCATCTTCAGGAAGAACTCTTACAGAAAGAATTCTGATACCCGGAACAGATGCTTCATTGAGAGCATTCATGATTGTCTTTGTATCAGGCTTTTCATCTTCGATTCCAAGATCCATATATTCGCCGTCACTTTCAAGCCCGACGCCGAGTGGAGCTGCAAATGTCATTATTTGGTGAGGAGAATAACCTCCTGAATATGAAACATTGATCTTTGCTCTTCTGATGGTCTTCTGAAAATATCTCATTACATCCAGATGACCGATATAACGGATAGCACCGTGTTTTGTAAATCTTACTCTGATCTTAGTCATTTATTCTTCAACACTTATATGTTTTACTGTATTACCTTCGCTAAGAGTTGTCTCAATCAATACATCATTGTAATCGGGAAGGGTTTCGGGAGATTCAATGAGATTGATGAGCCTTTTTGCTGCCGTTCTACCCATTCCGTCCATATCCTGTTTTATGGTTGTTATCCTTGGGTCATATCTGGAGGGAATGTCAATTCCATCATATCCTGCAATTGATATATCCTCAGGAATTGTCATGCCATATGCTTTGATTATATTTATTCCTCCGATAGCTGCATAATCATCAGGATAAATGATACAAGTTGGAGGATCAGGTAATCTGAGCAATTCCTCAGTTTCGAACGCAGCTTTTTTGATATCGCGGAAATTACATGTTCTTAAATATTCATCAGGAATATTGATTCCCATCTTTTTACATGCTTCCTTAAAGGCTTTTATTCTTATGGAGGTGACACTGTTATCATCACCGTGAATATATGCGATTTTTTTATGTCCCATGCCTGCGATGTGATATACGAGTTTTTTCAGGCCCTGTTCGTTATCGGAAAGGATTGATATTATTCCATCGTATGGTTCATCAATTGTAACGGCGGGAACATCACTTCCGAGAAGTTCAACGACCTCCGGATCCTTAAGGTCTGAACAGATGATTCCTACTCCCTCAATGCCTTTATCGATCACATGCTCAAGAAGTTTTTTACCGTCACGTCTTTTTTCACGTGAATTAATAAATGTTATTTCATATCCGGCATCTTCTGCTTCAAGCTTAAACCCGTTCAGAATTCCTGCAAAAAAATCATGCGTTAATCCACACTGCGCATTATCCATGAACAGGATTCCGATTGAATAAGTTTTTTTATCCATTAACAAACCTCCTACAGTAGAGATTTCCATTCATCAATGATCTTGTCACATTTGTCTATATCTATATTTCCGACTTCGGTCTTAAGCTTTTCAAGGAGTACTGTCTGTTGTTCATCATATCTGAATTTATCGAGTTCAGCTAAAGAGCTTTCCATTTGATCAATATCAAGATTATCAAGAGCTTCGATCATGACATTGAAAATATCTGTAATTTCTTCTTTAGTTGCTTCGCTCTTTTCAGTTTCCGGTATGACCTCATCTTCTTTTGCTGCAAACATATCACCGAGGAACGATTCATATCTATGGTATTTGCTAAGCATCGGTTCGGTATATTGTCTTATGAATTCTATATTTCTTTCATTGCCGGCTTTTTCAAGTTCTGCAGCCATATACCCAAGTTCACTTGCACCAATCTGTTTTGAAAGACTCTTTAATGCATGAACTTCAACAGTATATGCAGGCCAGTCTTCTGCTTTCAGAGCATTAGTTATAGCCTCTGCCTTAACCGGAATGGCTTTTTGATAATCCATAAGAACTTTTTTATATAGCTTTACACTTCCGAGAAGTTTTACTGCTGATTCTCCGTCAAGATCTCCGAGGTTTGTAAGATCAAGCTCATCATCGTTATCCGATGTAATCTCTTTTACAGAGTATGCTTTCTTGATCTTTTCAATCGGAAGCCAGCTTTTTACTTTAAATACAAGATTATGAACCTCAATAGGCTTGGGTACATAATCATTCATTCCTTCGGAAAGGAACATTTCCTTGGTGCCTTCAACAACATTTGCAGTAAGAGCAATAATAGGAACCTCATCATAATCCTTATGCTCTTTTCTGATGATATTGGTGGTTTCTATACCATCCATTTCCGGCATCATATGATCCATAAAGATAAGATCATACATATTTTTGCTTATAAGTTCCAAAGCCTGTTTTCCGCTGGTGGCCCTTGTCACCTGCATCTTGAGAGGCTCAAGCAGACCTTCGGCGATATTGAGATTGACTTCATTATCGTCAACGATCAGAATCTTTGCATCCGGTGCGATAAAGTCAAATTCAAATGAATCATCGGAAATATTGGAATGATATTCTTCATTATTAAGAGCCATGGCAAGTGCCATGGAAGACATCGGCTTAC
This sequence comes from uncultured Lachnospiraceae bacterium, assembly GCA_946631295.1. GTDB lineage: Bacteria > Bacillota > Clostridia > Lachnospirales > Lachnospiraceae > AC2028. The sequence continues at coordinate 21,659 of CAMOZY010000007.1, read as the reverse complement.
GGATTATGCGAAGATTCTTTTTCTTGGATTTGTAATTTGTATTAAAATCAGCAATTTCTATAAAGGTACAATCGGGATTATCCGTAATCAGTCTGTCGACAAGAGGTGTATGTTTTGCAGAATCGAAAAATACATAAAGAGATCTTGTCTGGAGTTTGTCTGCATAATTTTCGAGAAGGTCTCCGAAATCTGCAGCATCAACAAGAGCGCAGGAATATACATGGAGCCTTGAAGCATCACGGTAGAACTGTTTTGCAAGATATCTGTTTGATAGATATCCTGCCACCATCACTTTGTCAGATTCACGTACTGAAAAGGCAGGAGTACGATCAATTACTTTTTGAGGAAGTGAAAATGAGAATACGGTTCCTTTCTCATAAACGCTGTCAACATTTAGCTCACCGTTCATAAGACCAAGAAGCCTCTTACATATTGCAAGGCCAAGTCCGGTGCCTTCTACATTACGATTTCTCTTGGAATCAACCTGCTGGAAGGATTCGAAGATCTTGGTAAGGTTTTCTTTTTTAATACCAATTCCGGTATCCTCGACTCTGACTTTCATCAGAATATCATCAGAAGATAATTCCTCAAATCCGAGACTGATACAGACTTTTCCTTTATTAGTGAATTTAACAGCATTATTTGCAATATTGATAAGTATCTGTCTTATACGCTGTGAATCACCGGAAAGTTTGCATGGAAAAAGAGGATCGATATCGAGCAGAAGTTCCAGCTTCTTGGAGCCGATCCTTGTTGCGATAATATTTGCCGTATCATAGAAAATCGACAGTGGCTCATATTCGGTTTCTATGATATCCATCTTACCTGAATCTATTTTTGAATAGTCCAGAATATCATTGATTATGGTAAGAAGTGCAGAACCGCTGGATTTGATCTGTGCGAGATATTCTCTGACTGTAGGAGTAAGCTCTTCTCTCATAGCCATCTCAGTCATTCCGAGAACAGCGTTCATGGGAGTTCTTATTTCATGGCTCATATTGGCAAGAAAGTCCGAACGCATGTCCGCAGCTTTCTTGATCTCAAGAGCATTCTGTTCGATCCTTCCGGCATTTATGAAGGCCTCCATTTCAGATTGCAGTGCATTGTATCTGCTGAGAGCCATGTCTGAAATGATCACAGCCATTGAATTAAGATATTCTGAATTTCTCAGAATATCAATGGATGTTCTGAATACTCTGTTAGGCTCATCAAAATAATATCCGATATCGGAATCCTCGGTACTGTTTTTTGATTCAATCCTGTTTGCACCAACAAATACACCTGCGACTATACTGCTTGCCATAAAAGGAACAGCCATCATAAAGATTCCGTTTTTGCATTTATGGGTAGTCATTCTGCCTTTTTTCAGGCATTCAGATGCATATTTAGTAAACAGGTTAACCGTTTCCCTGTCACTTTCTTTGCCAATATCATTTGTAAATTTTTTTGTAAAACGTGTGGGGGTTGTAATAGGAACCAGAATATCATCAAGAATCACAGATGCCATTCCCGTATATTCGGAAACGGTATCCTGGAATTTCTGAAGCATATCTATCGATATAAGATCGGTAAGATAAACATGATGATCCATAATATATGCCTTTATCCTACGAATTTTTCAATGGTTCCGATCAGTCTGTCCTTATCGATGGGCTTAAGAAGATATCCCTGAGGTTTCAGAGTAAGAGCTGCAGTAATCTTGGATTTATCAGTTACACCGGTAAGGAAAATGATCGGTGTATTGGCAAGTTCAGGGCGCTGCCTGAGATTTCCATAAACCATTGGCCCGTCTTCTCCGGGCATTTCATAGTCAAGAAGAATGATGTCCGTAGTTTTATTTTCAAGGAATTTATATGCAACTTTGCCGCTTATTGCAGTAGCGACATCATAATTATCATGGAGATGATCCTTTACGACCTTAAGCATTATTGGATCATCATCTATGACAAGTACATGCTTTCTTCTTCCGATACTCTTCAGTTTTTCAAGTGCAGCCTGAAGTTCAGCATCCTCATCAGATTTCTTTCGTTTTTCATCAACATATGTGATGATTCCGTTTTTTATCTGATCTATAGAGATTGGCTTGGTAAATGTTTCCTCTGCAAGATATACAACGGTCTGATTGAATAAATCACAGTCTTCATGAGAACCGACTATAAATACAGTGATTCCGTCTCTTGTAAGCAGACGCTTTAATTCAACCAAAAGAAACAGTTCATCTCTTCTCTCACCGTTAAGACATACTATGAAAATATCGGGACGGAATATTTCTATATGTTTAGAAATATCCTCATACCTGAAGGAGGTTGTCAGAAGGTCAAAATCCAGATTCAGATGATTAAAGAAATCATCAATAATTACAGAACCCTTTCCTGTCAGAAGAACCTTTATCTTACTCATTATTCCCTCTCTCTAAAACATTAAAAAACTATTTCAGCGGAGCTGAAATTGCGCCCATGAACTTGCGTCTATTTCAGCGGAGCTGAAATTGCGCCCACGAACTTGCGTCTATTTCAGCGGAGCTGAAATTGCGCCCGGACAGATACCTGCCTGGAATGATGCCGCTCCGCATCCGTTACATTTTGCTCGGCAGTTTTCGGTAATAAGCCCCTCTTTTGCTTTCTTATATTCATTATATAGGAATCTCTTGCTGACTCCAATATCTATGAAGTCCCAGGGAAAAATTTCTTCACCGCCTCTTTCCCTGTATGCATAGAAATCAAGATCAAGTCCGCATTCTTCAAGTGATTCGATCCATCTTGCATGTGAATAATAATCGGACCAGGCATCATAAATACCGCCTTTTTCGTATACCTTACGGATAACCCCGGCAACTCTTCTGTCGCCTCTTGCAAGAAGGGCTTCTATGACACTTGTATCTGCATCATGCCAGTTATAATGTATCCTCTTCTGATTCAGCTGTGATGCTATGCCACTGCGACATACATAAGCTTTTCTGATGAATTCATCCTGTGTGCACTGCGGAGCCCACTGAAAAGCGGTAAATGGCTTTGGAACAAAGAATGAGGTGCTTACAGTGATCGATATCGGTCCGTTCTTTCTTTCATCCTTAGGAACAAGCTCGAAAAATTCGGCTGCGACTTTATTAGCAAGATCTCCTATACCTAGTATATCATCATCTGTTTCAAATGGATGTCCAAGCATGAAATAGAACTTGAACTTGGTCCATCCTCCCTTTATAGCCTGAGCGGAACCGGAAAGGATATCCTCTTCGGTAAGGCCCTTGTTAATAACATTTCTGAGCCTCTGAGAACCTGCTTCAGGAGCAAATGTTACTGATGTTTTCTTGATATCCTCTACTTTGTTCATTACATCAAGTGAAAAGGCATCAATTCTGAGAGAAGGAAGGGTGATATTTACTTTTCTCTTTTCGCATTCAACAATCAGCTTATCAAGCAGCTCGGGAAGATGCGTATAGTCGCTTGATGAAAGTGAGCTTAATGAGACCTCTTCATATCCGGTGGAATCGAGCATCTGATAAACTGTTTCGAGGAGCTTATCCACGCTTCTTTCTCTTACAGGTCTGTAAAGTTCACCTGCCTGGCAGAATCTGCATCCTCTGATGCATCCTCTCATTATCTCAAGAACCACTCTGTCCTGTACACATCTTATATAGGGAACTACAGGCTTTTTAGGATAATATGTGTCATCAAGGTCCTTTACGACTTCCTTTCGTATCTTCTCAGGAACGCCTTCTTTTGCCGGAAGGAAGCTCTTTATAGTCTGATCTTCGTTATATTCAACATTATAGAGCGAAGGAACATAAAGCCCCGGTATCTGAGATGCTTTGAAAAGAAATTCTTCCCTGGATACATTTTCATCCCTGCACTTCTCATAAAGGTCGAGGAGTTCTCTGTACCTTGTCTCGCCTTCGCCTATATAGAAAATATCGAAAAATTCTGCTATCGGTTCGGGATTATATGTGCAAGGTCCTCCACCAATTACAATCGGATCCTCCCAGGTTCTGTCTGCAGATGCAAGAGGTATTCCTGAAAGATCAAGTACCTGAAGTATATTGGTATAACACATCTCATACTGGATCGTTATGCCGAGGAAATCTGCTTCACGTACGGGCCTTTGCGATTCAAGGGTAAAAAGCGGAATATGCTTTTCCCTCATTACTTTGTCAAGATCAACCCATGGTGAATAAACTCGTTCACACCATACATCGGGAAAAGAGTTAAACATGTCATAGAGTATCTGTATTCCCAGATGACTCATACCTATCTCGTACACATCGGGAAAACACATTACAAAGCGGACCCTGATATCTTCAGGGTCCTTTATGCATGAATTTACTTCGTGCCCAATATATCTTTCAGGCTTTTCAACCGACATAAGAATGTCGTTTGAAAGAAATAATCCGTCTGAATTCATTATCTGTCTGCCAATTCTTTTGTAACTTCGTCCCAGGTGATCTCTTTTTGTGCCATAAGAACCATCATATGATAAAGGAGGTCACTTATCTCATATACGATCTCATGCTTATCGGGATTCTTGGAAGCAATGATGGTTTCTGTAGCCTCTTCACCAAATTTTTTAAGGATCTTATCAAGTCCCTTATCAAAAAGATAATTAGTATATGATCCTTCCTTCGGGTGAAGCTTTCTGTCCATGATAACATCGTAAACCTTCTCAAATACCTGATGAGGATTGGATGTTTCGCCATCTTCACTTCCGGTTATCTCATTAAAGAAACAGCTTCTTGCACCTGTGTGGCACGCAACGCCCACCTGTGAAACCTTAGCAAGGATCGTGTCCTTATCACAATCAGCGGTAAGGCTCTTAACATACTGATAATGACCGCTGGTCTCACCCTTAACCCACTGTTCTTCCCTGCTTCTGGAATAATATGTCATCATTCCGGTGGAAAGTGTGTTGAGAAATGCTTCTTCATTCATATAAGCAAGCATCAGAACTTCATCATTCTTATAGTCCTGAACGATTACAGGAATAAGATCGTTGGGGCCTTTTTTAAGTTCTGACCACTTTAATCTGCTTTCGAGTTTTCTGACAATGATGCCGTTTTCCGAAGCGATCTTTTTAATAGAATTTATCTCTTCGGAATTCAGGGAAATAACATTTCCGGTAACTCCGGATACCTGATCCTTTTTCAGAAAATCGATCATCTTGTTAAGTGCAAGATCCTTGGCGCTGATTATGATCGGTAGCTTTACTTCATCAGCGATAAGATCGAGAGCATGGATATTCTTGAGAAGAATGCCTGTGGTGAATTCTTCAGCAAGTGCACCTATCTTGCCCTCTTCCTTCTTTTCTCCGGAATGATAATTAGTGTCAGTTCCTATAAGAAGACTTCTGTCGAGATCCTCAACTTTTCTTATGAGAGTCTGAGGATAAGATACTGCAGCCATTATCTTATCGCGGCCGAATCTTCCTGATGCAGCGGACGTAAGAAGAATGTTGACATCTATATCATAATCAAGGATAACCTTTGAACATCCTGCATAGATAAGCTTCTTTACATCCTCAAGACGATTGATATTACCTGTTGCATAGACAGGAACTTCGCTGTCTCCGCAGATTGCACGTACGATCTTAAGGGCTTCTTCGTGTGCCTCATCGCCCATTCCTTCCGAAAGATCATGAACTATGATCCCATCTGCACCGTTTCTGCAGAATTTCATTGCAAGAGAATATGCATCGGCTTCGAGGATTGTATCATCTTCTTCAGATGTTACGGCACTTCCGTTTTTTAGATATATACAGGGTAAAAATCTTCTGGCAAACATTAAAGTGCTCCTTTCGTTGATAGCACACCGTCAATCCTCTTATCATAACCTGTAGCCATATCAAGAGCCTTGGCAAAAGCCTTGAACATTGCTTCTGTGACATGATGAGCATTGCCGTCCGAAAGAACCTTGAAATGCAGATTCATTCCAGCAGAATAGCTTACTGCGTAAAAGAATTCTCTTACAAGCTCCGTATCAAGATCTCCGATCATGGGAACTTTGTATTCATATTCAAAACCAAGGAAAGGCCTGTCACAAAGATCCAGACTGCAGAGAACCAGAACTTCATCCATCGGAAGAATGAAATAACCGTATCTGTTGATTCCTGCTTTATTTCCGACTGCTTTCTTTATCGCTTCACCAAGAACAATACCGCAATCCTCTACACTGTGATGTCCGTCAACGTACAGATCGCCTTTGACAAGACATTTCATATCGAAAAATCCGTGTTTGGAAAAAGCTGACAGCATGTGGTCAAAGAATCCTATACCTGTATCTATGCTGTGCTTGCCGGAGCCGTCAATATTAAGTCCAATCTTAATATCGGTCTCACCGGTCTTCCTGGAGACTTCAGAATATCTTCCGCTTTTGATCACGATTTTGTCTGCTTTTACGGTCTTTTTTACCTGAGTTGTGTTTTTTTTCTTTGAAACAGGCATTTTATCTCCTTTATTATTCAAATCTTACTGCAATACTGTTTGCGTGAGCCGTAAGACCTTCATTTTGGGCAAACAATTCGATTGCCTTGTGATCTCTTTCGAGAGCTTCTTTAGAATAGTATATAACAGAGCTCTTCTTAATGAAATCATCAACATTTACGGGGCTGAAGAATCTTGCCGTACCGTTTGTGGGAAGAATGTGATTAGGCCCTGCAAAATAGTCACCGAGAGGCTCTGATGAATACTCTCCGAGGAAAATAGCACCTGCATTTCTTACCTTGGACATTGTCTCGAAAGGATTCTTCGTAAGGATCTCAAGGTGTTCCGAGGCAATGGAGTTAACGGTAGCGATAGCTTCACCTAAGTCTGAAGCAATAAGTATATACCCGTAGTTATCCAGTGATTTTCTTATTATCGCAGCCCTCGATAAGGTCTTAAGGAAATTCTCGATTTCTTCATTAACCTTGTCTGCAAGCTTTTCATCAGTTGTAACAAGTATTGCACTTGCAAGCTCATCATGTTCTGCCTGGCTGAGAAGATCTGCCGCAACATACTTGGGATTAGCTGTTTCATCTGCAAGAACCATGACTTCAGAAGGTCCGGCAATTGAATCGATGCTTACAAATCCGTAAACAGCCTTCTTAGCCAAAGCAACAAATATGTTTCCGGGACCGGTTATCTTATCAACCTTGGGAATGCTCTCGGTTCCAAAAGCCATAGCTCCTATAGCCTGCGCTCCGCCTGCTCTGTAGATTTCATCAGCGCCTGCAATATCAGCGGCAACAAGGGTTCCGGGATCTACTACTCCTGTTTTTCCGGGAGGAGTACACATAATTATGCGGTCAACACCTGCAACCTTGGCAGGAATTATATTCATAAGAACGGATGAAGGATATGCTGCTTTTCCGCCGGGCACATAAACGCCAAGCTTTTCAATCGCTGTTATCTTCATTCCGAGAAGTGATCCGTCAGGCTTTGTTTCAAACCAGCTGTTGCGGAGCTGCTTTTTGTGAAAATCCCTGATATTGGAAGCAGCCTGTCTGATAACATCGATATATTCCTTATCGAGTTTTGAATATGCTTCTTCTATCTCCTCTTTTGTTACTCTGATGTTTTCAGGAGTAAGAGTAAAACCATCGAATTTCGCAGTATATTCGAAAAGAGCTTTATCGGAATTCTCCCTTATGTTTTTTAATATCTCATTTACAGTGTCTTCGTACTGTGTGTACTGTGAAGGAGATCTTTTCAGTAATGAACTGGTAATCTCCTGAATTGATTCAAGTGTAAGCTTGACTATCTTCATATTTGTCCTTTCGCGGGATCTCCGCTTATTTAATGTAATGCTTTAGCTCAGATGAGTTCCTTTAATCTGAGAACAAGCTCTTTTATACGGTCATTTTTAAGTTGCATGCTTACAGGGTTTACGATCATCCTTGCAGAAAGAGGTACAATCTCTTCAAGCACCGCAAGTCCGTTTTCCTTAAGAGTGGATCCCGTTTCAACAATATCAACGATCACATCCGCAAGACCTACAATCGGGCCCAGCTCTACGGAACCGTTAAGTTTTATGATGTCCACCGTCTGGTCTTTTTGTTTATTAAAATATTCCTTTGCGATAACGGGATACTTGCTGGCAACTCTTATCCTTTCATGATGAAGGAGCTTTTCTGCGCTGCTTTCGGGACCGCAGACACACATTCTGCATTTTCCGAATCCAAGATCAAGCACTTCATATACATTCCTGTTATCTTCAAGAATAGTATCTCTTCCTACAACGCCGATATCAGCTGCGCCATATTCAACATATGTGGGAACATCCGGGCCCTTTGCCAGGAAAAATCTCATTTTATGCTCTTCATTGGTAAAGATGAGCTTTCTCGATGAAGGATCCTTCATCTCATCACATGTGATGCCAATCTGTTCGAGAAGATCCATTGTTTTATTTGATAATCTGCCCTTTCCAAGAGCAAATGTCAGATAATCATCATAGGTATTCATACTTCCTCCGCTTTAAGAACTGCTCTTCCACCTCGCTTACGGATGTCATCAGCCATTTCAAGTGCCATTTCATATTTTCCTGGATCATTGGGATCAAAGTAAATCTCTGATATGATCTCATCCTTGGGAAATTCAAGTCCCTGTCTTTCAAGAAGCTTTTCAACTTCATCAGGCAGGATAACAAATCCGACTGCGGGAGCATTCTTTCCGAAATATGAAAGCAGAGTATCGTATCTTCCTCCGCTTGCTATGGATGAACCGCTTCCAAGCGCAAATGCTTTGAAAACAATACCGGTATAGTACTGATATTTAGAAAGCATTCCCAGATCGAAAGCTACATATTTTTCATATCCTCTGATCTTAAGCAGCTCATAGAGCCTGGTGAGCCTTTCGATTGCTTTGGCAGAAAGCTCATTACCTGCATTTTTTGCAAGTTCCGATAACATGCCGTGATCCGCAAAAGTATCTGTGATCATAAGGAGCTTATCCTTCATCTCTGCCGCAATATCGAGAGATTCAAGAAGTCTTGAAGCGGCGATGGGATTCTTGGAAGAAATATAATCCCTCAGTTCATGCTCTGTATCGCCCGAAAGACCGGCTTCCCTGCAAAGACCTTTAAAATAATCAACTTCGCCGATGGATATCCTGAAGTTCTCAAGGCCGGTCTTCAGAAGACATTCTATCAAAAGTGAAACCATTTCAGCATCGCCGTATATCGATTCATCGCCTATCAGCTCCGCACCTTCCTGGGTGACTTCGGAATATTTTCCCTGAAGCGAGGAAATATTCTGGAATGTAGATCCTATATAGGAAAAACGAAGAATATCACTGTCTCCCATGAAATACTTCGCTGCACATCTTGCAATCGATGGAGTAAAATCCGGCCTAAGTGCAAGTGTCTCATTTTCCTTATCAAAGAACTTATAAAGTTCTCTTGAAGGAATGGTTCCCACTTCCTTCGAAAAAACATCGAAATACTCAAATGAAGGTGTCTGGATATCGGTATATCCATATGAAGAGATCACATCAGCGATCGTCTTCCTTACATATTTAATATTCTCGTATTCTTTTCCGTAGATATCCCGGACACCGTCTGGGGTATGCAGTAAATTGTTAAGTCTTCTGTAATTGGTACTCATCAGTTTCTCACTTTACTATGCTAATGTGCTAATTTGCTAACAAGGTGAATTATATAATGTATTGTTCGTGACTGTCAAGCAATTATACTACTTGTATAAACAATTTGAGGAATTTTACTCAGGTCTGTCTTGAAGATCCTGATTCACCTTATCTAAATAAGGCACCGGGATTCCGGGATTTTCAGGAATAATATAATCGGGATTGAGCTCATCGTGCCTGAAAGACTTACGCCCTCCGCTTTTTGCACGTTCCCAGAAGAACTCAAGCATCTGAAGAGGCAGATAATACAGTTCATCACGTCCCGTAAAATAGATCAGAAAGAAAGCAACACCTCCCTGCTTTTCGAATTTTTTCATGAACTCTACCTGATGCTCATGAATATTCTGAAGAGAAAAGGTATCCGTTGCGCATTCCTTGGCATCAAAGGCTATCGGAATGCCCTGTACGGCTCCTATATAGTCCACAGTGCTCTTTTGATCAAAATAGGCAAGAGTTATATGTCTTGTCTCTTTGTCAATATTGATCGGCGTTATGGGAGTTGGGATTTTCTGAACAAGAGCAAGTCCTGCTTCCTCATATTTTTCATTTGATCTGTTTATGAGATCTTCCAGTGTGGAGCCTCTGAGACCTCGTGATTTCCAGGTAGTCATAGATTCAGATCCTCAAGCGAGCCGAATTCAAGTCTGCAGATTTCTTTCATATCGGAAGGTATTGGTGCCTTGAAAAACATTTCCTTATAACGTCTTGTTCCGTCCTCATTACCTTCCAGCTTAAGGCTGTAGGCATGAAGCATCTGACGCCCTGCTTTATAATTTCCCTTATTTCCGCCGTATTTCGGGTCACCTATTATCGGAAATCCAAGTTTTGAAAGATGTGATCTTATCTGATGGCTTTTTCCTGTATAGAGTCTGATCTTTAACAGCGAAACATCATCTGTCTGTTTAAGGACTTCAAATCCTGTTTTTATCTCCATACCGTCAGGATCATCCGAAGAAGTAAAAAAAAGGATGTTATCAGATTCGTTTTTCTTAACAAAAGCACTGTGAATGCCTTCCTTATCGAACCTGCCATAGCACAGAGCCAGATAATATTTGCATATATTCCTGTCCTGAAAACAGGAATTAAGGAACCTGGCACCGGCCAGATTTTTGGAACAGGCAATAAGGCCGGACGTATTTCTGTCCAGTCTGTTACATATGGATGGTCTGGAAATTTTAATCGAATCCTTGCATTCGGGATAGTTTGTAAGCATATATCCGATGAGATAATCGTTTATAGAATAATCTCCGCTGTTATCAGACTGTGAAAGAACGCCTGAAGGCTTATTAAAAACAATAAAGTCATCTTCTTCACAGACGACATCTATCTTTCCAAGCTTTTTATATGCATTCAGATATCTGGACATATCTGTATTTTCCGAGGAAGCGAATTTCTCGTATGTCTCGTCGGAAAAAAAGATCTCTATGATATCTCCCTCTCTGATAAGTTCACTTCCATCAGCTTTTGAACCTCTGAGAGTTATATTTTTTTTGCGAAGCTGTTTATAAAGAAGTCCCGAAGGGCATGAAGGAAGAATCCTCTTAAGATACTTATCGAGGCGCTGACCTGCCATATCATTTGTGACAGTTATCTTTTTCATCAGAGTACTATCTGCTTGAGTACAGTCATTACTGAGTTGTCCTTTTTGTCTGATTCTCCAAGCGAAGAGATTCTGTTTGTGTATGCCTTTTTGTCAGTAAAAACCTTGATCGTAATATCTGTAATTCTTTCAGCGGCAAGAATACCGGAAATATGATCTTTAAAGGCATTTTCATTGAAGTCTTTTTTTTCGGAATATCCGATGATACATCCTCCGGATACGCACAGGTGTGAAACCGGGAAATTGATCTTTTCGGACGTAAATACCATGTCATATGCACTGAGAGATTCAGCTTTAAATTCTTCTCTGCAGCTTTTATATCTCATGAACATAATTGCCGAAACAAGGCTTTTGGATGCGGGAAGCATTCCGAGAACTGCAACAACCGTAAGAAGATTTATCTTGGTTCCTGTCGCAATCAGTCCCGCAAAAAATATACCGAAAGATATAAGAAAATAAAGGACAGTACGGGCAATCTCGTATTTCCTCTGAGTATCAAGATAAAGATATGAACCTTTGTATTTATCGTATGAAAAAAGTCTTGAGATTTTCATTTTATCTGTAGAGCAATGAAGTCACTTTCATTATGATCCTGTGTGGAAGCACCTTGCACATTATGCAGAAAAGCTTCATCGTAAGTGTAGGCACTGATACTTCCTTTTTCCTGAATGAATCATTTAGCGCTGTTTTTACGACTACATCCGTAGTTGTCATGGCGGCCTTCTTAAGAGACATGGTCTTATTGCCGTTCTTTTCCGCAACATCGAAAAATTCGGTCTTCACAGGGCCGGGACATACTGCCGTGATGTAGATGCCCTTCTTGTTGAGTTCCATGTTAAGCGATCTTGAAAAGCTCAGAACATAGGATTTAGTAGCAGCATATACTGAGAATCCAAGCTGTGGTACAAATGCCGCGCTTGAAGCCAGATTTATTATTCGGGAGCCTTTTCCCATAAAAGGAATACATACATATGTAAGATCGGTCAATGCCCTTACATTGAGGTCACACATACCGGTTTCATCCTTACGGTCGCATTTTTCAAAATCACCGAGTATTCCGTAACCTGCAGCATTTATCAGAAATCTTACACGGCACTTTTCTGCCTTAAGAATAGCCTGGATTCGGTTTACTGTGATCCTGGATGAAAGATCTCCGCATATAAGTCTGGAATGATGATGAAGTTTTCCTGCAAGATCTTCAAGTCTGTCTTTCCTGCGGGCAACAAGCCATATCTCGTCAATGCTGCTCATACCCTGATCGATGGCATATGCGAATTCACGACCTATTCCTGATGAAGCTCCTGTTATGATGGCTATGTATTTCATTAGGCCTCCCTGTATAACGGAATATCTTTTGAATTGAATTTGTCTATGAATGTTATCTGATTGGACTTAAGATAACCATCATATCTGTTATATCCTTTGATAACAATTGATGGTCTTACACCGCTTTCAAACTGCAATGTAAGATCAAAAGAAGGATCATAGGTCCCTGACAAAGCATCCGCACCGGGCCACGGTACAGGAGCTTCCCATGTCCATCCTCCATCCGTTGAAAGTGCGTAATAAAGCATCATTCCGTCGGGATCACATCCTTCCACATGGATATTTACAGTGTTAAAGAACTGATCTACTGAAGTTACGGATACGGAAACTGATGTCGGTCCGGTTTTATCTTCAAACGTTGCATCATTAAAGATATCAGGATCTGCATAGCAAAGATTTTCGCTTGCACCCGAATAATCTATGCCTAAAATAGTACTTCTAAGTCCGAAGAATTCGGCAATAGCATCTGCGTCTGTTTCACCGTAATCTCTGAACTGTTCATTGGACATTGTGTGATCCGCATCAACAATTCCGTCAGCAAAACAGTGCTCGATTATCACGGCAGGTATTTCACGGTAAATATTTGCCGAGATAACAGTATAATAATCTCCGTCCGTGCGAAGTCCCTTACGTGTCTTGACTCCTCTGGGAAAAATGCCGTACTGATCACGGTATTTTTTCATAAGGAGATCTCCGAACTGATATCCGTAGGCATTAAATGGAGCGATTCTTGAAGTATATGTTTCTATTCCGAATCTGTCATGAAGCACGCAGGCATTATAATGAATACTGAAGAAAAAATCTGCCTCAACAGATTCCGCATATCTTGCCCTGTCTGTGAGACTCAATGTTGTATCGTTATCTGATCTGGTCATATAGACCGTAACTCCTTCATACATGTTGAGTCTGTTGGCAAGAGCCTGTGCGGTTATGAGGTTCATGAACCTTTCCTGTATTCTTCCGCCCTGTGTTCCTGTATCTGTTCCGCCATGTCCGGGATCTATAACTATCACAAGATTATCATCACGGGTAAAAACTCTCTCCTGCGCCCTTACATTTATTGAAGGAACCAGAAGGCATACAGTCATAACAAGTATGAAAATTTTAGTTCTGAAAATCTTCTTCATGTTTTTCAAGAAAAAACCGGCTTTTATCAAGCCGGTTTGTATTTGTGCTTTATTCTTTATCACTGTCAGGATATACAGTACTTACATTGGGCCCCGAACCTTCGTCATCTGCTTCTGATTTTCCGTTTCTGGAAGCTCTGAGTGAATCGTGATCGCTCTTAACTGCCTGAAGCTTGGAATTTAATGCATTCAGCAGTGAATCATACTGATCGGAAACGGTTCTGCTTGAAGATGAAAGAAGTCCCTCTACATAATTCATGACATCTTCCATATAACCCATTGCAGCTTCTCTGCAGGCATTTGCTTCGTTGGTTGCATTATCGAGGATATTCTGTGCCTCGGCCATTGTCTGACGTGTTACTGCGTCAGCCTGCTCATAAGCCTTCTTCATGATCTCATTCTGGCTGAGCATTTCATCGGTCTGTGCAGTTGCTTTTTCGATAAGGCCCTCAGCAGTCTTTCTTGCGTTGTCAAGAATGCTGTCCTGATTGCTTATGATCTTCTGGTATCTTGCTATTTCTTCGGGAGCTTTTCTTCTAAGATCATCAATAAATCCCTGAAGCACTTCCTTTTCACAGATGATATCGGTACTTGAAAGGAGCTTGGGCTTGCACTCGGATATATACTGCTCAAGTTCATCAATAACACCATAGATCTGGCTATCCATTTTTCTTTCCATTGGTTTTCCCTCAGCCCTTTATCGTAATAAATTTTTCCTTCAGAGCTGCTTCAACATAAGGAGTTACGGAATGACTTACATCTCCGCCGTACTTTGCTATCTCCTTGACTGTTGAGGAACTCAGATAGGAATATTGAAGATCTGTGGTTAAAAACACAGTATCTACGCGGTTATCTGATATTTTCCTGTTGGTCTGTGCAATCTGGAGTTCGTATTCGAAATCCGTTACAGCCCTCAGGCCTCTGACCATAATGTGAAGATTGTTTTTTATACAATAATCAACCGTCAGACCGCGGAAATAATCGACTTTGACATTAGGCATATCCTTAGTCGCTTCCTGCAATATTTTAACACGTTCATCTGTTGAAAACAACGGAGTCTTTTGCGTGTTATCAAGCACTGCGACTATCAGTTCATCGAACATAAGAGATGCTCTTTTGATGATGTCAAGATGTCCCAGTGTCATAGGATCAAAACTTCCGGGATATAATGCTCTGTTCATATCGTCACCTGTTTAAGCTTTAATCTTGCGGAGGAATAAATGCATGTTGCTCTTGTATTCCTTCCGTCTAATTATCTCAAAACCAACATCTTCAGTATAACTGAAATCATCACTTCTGTCAGCCTCAATGATGACCAGGGTTTCCTCATCACAGTATTTCATGAATGACAGCTGTTTAAGGACATTTTTCTCAAAACCCTTCTTATAAGGCGCATCCATATAGATGATATCAATATGTTTTTCAAAAACGGACTGAAGTCCTGAAACTGCATCCGCCTTAAGGATTACGGATCTGTCGGTTGTCTTCGTGAAGGTAACATTGTCGCTAATGCATTTGATGGGCTCCCTGCCATTGTCAATGAAGTAAACCTTCTTTGCTCCCCGGCTTAAAGCCTCGATACCAATCTGTCCGCTTCCTGCAAAAAGATCGATCATAACGGCACCCGGGATGTCGCCCTGCAGTATGTTGAAAAGAGTTTCCTTGATAATATCCTGCGTAGGTCTTGTAATATCATCTCCCGCAGGAGTCTTAAGCGGCATGGATCTGCATTCACCGGCTATAACTCGCATATAATCCCTTTCTGCAACTTATCTGATAAATAATCTTAGAAAATATATAGAATCAATCATTCAATATCAATCACTATGCTTTAATCTTAGTTCCCTTAGCGCCTCTTCCAAGAAGCTTAATGGAATTGAGTGAAACTGTTCTCGTTCCGTATTCTATCACATTTTCAGACACAATATCCGTGATATATGCATTCTCGACCTTATCGGTTCCGTCGAGTTTCATACCTTTAACACCTGCAGCGGTCTTCTTCATCTCAGGTATCTCGTTTATGTTAAACCTGATGAAATATCCGTTAGATGACTGAAGGATTACATTTTCCTCGGTTCTTACTTTTCGGATGGAAACTATGCGGTCTCCCTCATTAAGCTTGGTAGCGGTAACTGTACGTCTTGAACTTACATCGAATTCAGTACCGCCTGTCACCTTACACATACCTGCTGATGTAACGAAAAGATATCTTCCGAGAAGAACAGTTGAAAGATCCTCGGCATAGATGATCATATCGCTCGATGAATCGTAATTGGTTATGTTGTCGACAGGAACACCCTTATCACGGAACTTGGACATGGGAAGATCTGTCATCTTGATAGTATGCATCTGACCGTTTTCGGTAAAGACGGCAATCCTTCCGTTATTTCTGACGGGAAGGCAGAACTTCATCTCTTCTGCAATCGCATCCTTATTTCTGTCAAAAGTGGGAACGTCGATCATCTTACAATATCCGAATCTGTCCATGATAAAGTAGACATCCATCTCCTCGAATTCTTTTTCCTTATAGACAGCTTCTTCAGCATTTTCGATGACAGTTTTTCTCTTATTTCCGAATTCCTTTTTAAGTGCCTCAAGATCAGCGATGATGACCTGTGCCATAGATTCCTTACGGTCAAGAATATCCTCGTACCTATAGATATTGGCAAGGGTATTTTCGTGATCCTTATTAAGAGCTGCAATCTCGAGTCCGATGAGCCTGTATAATCTCATATCAAGGATTGCCTTGGCCTGACGCTCGGTAAACATAAGCTGCGAAGCCATGATGGCAGATTCCTTGGTCTTGAACTTAATTCCGTCTGTAATACCCTTAACAAGACAGTCTTCAGCCATTTTACGGTCGCTTGAACCTCTGATTATCTCGATGATGAGATCAATAAGATTGCAGGCTTTGATAAGACCTTCCTGTATCTCCTTCTTTTCCATTTCCTTGGAAAGGAGTGAATTATACTTTCTGGTATTTATCTCATACTGGAAATCAACAACAGCCTTAAGAACGGATCTGAGTGACATGGTCTCGGGTCTTCCGTCCTTGATTGCAAGCATATTTACACCGAAGGTATCTTCGAGGTGTGTCTTTTTGTAAAGGAGATTGATAAAGTTCTCCGCATCTGCATTTGCCTTGAGTTCGATAACAATGCGGATACCTTCTTTTGAAGACTGGTTGGAAATATCTATGATATCCTGAGTCTTCTTGGATTCGGAAAGTGCCGCAACTTCCTGAAGGAACTTTCCGATACCTGCACCTACCATTGTATAAGGAATCTCGGTAATAACGACATTCTGGTGTCCGTTCTTGAGCTTCTCTACGCTGACAACGCCTCTGATCCTGATCTTACCGTTACCTGTTTCGTAAATATTCTTAAGTTCATCCTTATTGATGATGATGCCACCGGTGGGGAAATCAGGTCCCTTGATATATCTCATGAGTTCTCTTGTGGAGATCTCTTCGTTCATGATAAATGCCTTCATTGCATCTATCGTCTCGCCGAAATTGTGAGGAGGGATATTGGTCGCCATACCTACAGCAATACCCTCAGAACCATTTATAAGCAAGTTCGGAATTCTGCAGGGAAGAACCTCGGGTTCCTTTTCGGTCTCATCGAAATTGGGAACAAAGTTTACGGTATCCTTGTCGAGGTCATCAAGAAGAGCAAGCTGGGTTATCTTCTTAAGTCTTGCCTCGGTATAACGCATTGCAGCGGCTCCGTCGCCTTCAATGGTTCCGAAGTTTCCGTGTCCGTCGATAAGTGGAAGTCCCTTTTTGAAATCCTGGCTCATAACGACCAGAGCTTCATAAATGGAAGAATCACCATGAGGATGATATTTACCCATGGTATCACCGACTATACGGGCACTCTTTCTGTAGGGCTTGTCATAAGTGATCCCAAGTTCCCTCATATCATAGAGAGTACGCCTCTGAACCGGTTTGAGTCCGTCTCTGACATCGGGGAGAGCTCTTGATACGATGACACTCATTGCATAGTCAACGTATGATTTCTGCATCTCCTCGGAGTATTCTGTTTTTATTATCTTTTCTTCTATCTTAGCCATGGATCAGACCTTCCGAATATCAAATATCAAGATTGGCATCATTAGCATGCTCGTAAATGAACGTCTTACGGGGCGGAACATCGGTGCCCATCAGAAGTTCAGTAGTCTCAGATGCCATTCTTGCGTCCTCTATCTCTACAAGCTTAAGTCTTCTTGCCTTGGGATCAAGTGTGGTCTCCCAGAGCTGGGAAGCATCCATCTCACCAAGACCCTTATATCTCTGGAGAGTAAACGGTCCCTTATGAGTTGCTCTGTATTTTTCAAGAGCCTTGTCATCATAGAGATACTCTTCCTCACCCTTTGAAGGCATTGCCTTATAAAGAGGAGGCATAGCGATATATACATGTCCTTCAAAGATAAGCTCGGGCATGAATCTGTAGAAAAGAGTAAGAAGCAGTGTCGAGATATGAGCACCGTCGACGTCCGCATCGGCCATAATTATTATCTTGTCATAACGGAGCTTCTTGATATCGAAGTCATTGCCGTATCCTTCGGAAAAACCGCATCCGAAAGCATTGATCATTGTCTTGATCTCAGAATTTTCGAGTATCTTGTTGATCGAAGCCTTCTCGACGTTTAAGATCTTACCTCTGATAGGAAGGATTGCCTGATACATACGATCCCTTGCCATCTTGGCTGAACCGCCTGCAGAATCTCCCTCTACAATAAAGATCTCGCATTTATCAGCTTCCTTGGAAACACAGTTTGCAAGCTTTCCGTTGGAATCAAATGAATATTTCTGTTTGGTGAGAAGGTTTGTCTTAGCTTTCTCTTCTGCCTTTCTTATCTTGGCAGCCTTGTCAGCACAGTCTATGACAGCCTTGAGCACATCAAGATGTCTGTCAAAATATCTTATAACCTCATCACCGGTAACCTTGGCAACAGCCTTGGATGCATCCTGGTTGTCAAGTTTGGTCTTGGTCTGTCCTTCAAAGGTAGGTGCCGGATGCTTAATGCTGACTACCGCGGTCATTCCGTTTCTTACTTCCGTTCCGGAAAAATTAGCATCCTTATCCTTGAGGTTTCCAAGCTGTCTTGCATATGAATTGATGACTGTAGTGAACTGTGTCTTGAAACCTGTAAGATGTGTTCCGCCTTCGGAATTATATATGTTATTACAGAATCCCAGAACATTTTCATGGAATTCATTTACGTACTGGAATGCAATCTCAACCTGTATCCCGTCGGATTCACCGGAAATGGAAACAATCTCAGTTACAGGATCCTTGAGCTTATTAAGGTCCTTGAGGAAACCGACTATTCCCTCGGGTTCGTGATAAGTAACGGTTTCAGCTTCAGGTCCTCTTGCATCCTTATATTCAATAGTAAGTCCGGGATTCAGATAAGCAGTCTCATGGAGTCTGCTCTTGACCTCATCCTCCTTGAACCTTGTCCTGTCAAAAATAGTATCATCGGGAAGAAAATTGATCGTTGTTCCGTGATCCCTCGTTTTTCCCTGCGAGGGAAGAAGTCCGTCAACAAGTTCTACAGTAGGTTCGCCCTTCTGATAGCTGTCCTTGTATATATTTCCGTCTCTCTTGATCGTGATATCGAACCTGGATGAAAGTGCGTTAACTACGGAAGAACCTACACCGTGAAGACCGCCGCTGGTCTTATAGGCATTATTATCAAACTTACCGCCCGCATGAAGCGTGGTAAGAACAAGCCTTTCTGCAGATATTCCCTTTTCATGACGTCCTACAGGAATTCCTCTTCCGTTATCGGAAACTGTACAAGATCCGTCTTTTTCGAGAGTTACACGGATTGTGTCACAAAAGCCTGCCAGATGCTCGTCGACAGAGTTATCTACAATTTCATATATAAGATGATTAAGTCCCTTTGTAGAGACCGAGCCGATATACATACCGGGACGGACTCTGACTGCTTCAAGTCCTTCCAGTACTGTAATACTGCTCTCATCATAATTGTCTTTCTTTGGTGCCATAAAAACTCCTTAATACCCCGAACAATCGTTTGCAACTTCTAAATTCTATCATACATTTAGATTCTAGACAACAAAAAATCCACTAAATATAGTGGATTAATGCGTTATGTAAGTATGTGTATCTAAATATCGTCAAGCGGGTGGCACTGACGTAAAAACGTCGACGTCGAAGCGCCTGCGAGAAACACCTTCGCCTGGCCCGAACGAAGTGAGCGGCCTGCGGCATGAATATAAAATTGCTTTAGTAAGTGTTTCCGCCTGGCGCTGAAGAAAGGAGACTTTTTACTCAGTGACAGGACCCGCGAATATAGATTTTTAGATTTTCTTTGATACAGCGATTGCGAGAGCTCCGGGACCGATGTGACATGCGATTGAAAGTGAAAGCGGCCTCATTTCTATCTCATATCCGGGGAATGCAGCCAGTATTTCTTCCTTAAACTGCTCAGCAGCTTCAATGTCATATGTATATGCCATCTCAAGATGTACATTATGGAAGTTCTCGGTACATCCAAACCTGGTCTCCATATCTTTTTTGATGGCATTAATCATGATTTCCTTACCGGCCTGTACAGTTCTTGTCTTGGCAAATGAATCAAGCTTTTCACCCTGGATCTGAAGTACCGGTTTGATTTTGAGAAGAGTTCCGATAGCCGCAACAGCCGGTGTCAGTCTGCCACCCTTCTTAAGATATTCAAGGGTAGGGATCATAATATAGATACTGCTCTCAAACTTGACTCTTTCGAGTTCTTCTTTTACCTGACGGGCATTCATACCTCTTCCGATAAGCTCAAGAGCATCAAGGCATGACTGTCTGAGAGTTACTGAAATTCTCTGGTTATCTACAACCTGAACCTTGTCATCATAATGCTGTGATAACAGATATGCTGAACCTGTTGATCCGGATAAACCGCTGGACATGGGAATGTGTACTATCTCATCATATTCTTTAAGGAGCTCGTCCCAAAGCTTCATGACTGCATCGGGAGATGGCTGGCTTGTGTGGATTTCCTCACCGCCCTTAAGTCTTTCATAGAATTCTTCATGAGTCAGATTTACTCCATCCAGATATTCCTTTCCTCCGATGAAAAAAGGCATTGGAAGCATATAGATACCATGTTCTTTTGCCTCCTCCACGAACATTGAGCTGTTTGAATCCGTTACAACAGCTATTTTTGACATTTATTCTCCCTCCAAATATCTTCCGGATATCAGATTGTTCTGAAATCCAGATTGTTTTTTCCGAAATGACCTGCCTCTTCTCTTATGAGCTTATTCTTTTCATCAGAAAGATGCCTGTCGTTTTTAAGGATCTCATCGGCATATTCAGAAGCTGCCGTCAAAAGATCTGCATCTGCAAAAACATCAGCAATCCTGAACGCTAAATCTCCGCTCTGCCTGACACCGAAGAGTTCTCCCGGGCCTCTTGTTTTGAGGTCATAAGATGCTATCTCAAATCCATCACATGATTTTCCGAGGATATCGAGTCTTTCCTTAGTCTTATCATCAGTCTTGGAAGTCATGAATATCGCATAACCCTGATCAGAGCCTCTTCCGACTCTTCCTCTTAACTGATGAAGCTGAGAAAGACCAAAGCGTTCGGAATTTTCTATCATCATGACCGTAGCATTAGGCACATTGATACCTACTTCTATGACGGTTGTTGATATGAGGATATCTATATTACCTGCTGCAAATTCCGTAAGTATATTTTCCTTATCAGCAGGCTTCATTCTTCCGTGAAGATATGAGATTCTGTATTTATCTCCGAGTTCTTCCCTTAATCTGTCTGTATATCCGACAACATTCTGAAGTTCGGGATCTTCATCTTCCTCATCAGTAACTTCAACCATCGGACAGATGATGTATATCTGATGACCCTTTGCAATCTCATCTTTAATGAATTTATATGCTGAGGGCCTGTAGCTTTCGCCGACAACACAGCTTTTTATTGGGCTTCTTCCTTCGGGCATCTCCCTTATG
>CAMOZY010000006.1 GCA_946631295.1 uncultured Lachnospiraceae bacterium | reverse complement strand
TTCGGACAAACGGTTTTCAAGACCGCCTCGTTATGACCGCTTCGATACCTCTCCAGGCTGTATTCAGCACAAAAAAATAAAAGCGCCAGCACAGCGGCAACGTTTATATTAGCAAAATCACAACCTATAGTCAACACAATTTTTTACTTTTTTTCAACTATATTTTGTATATGCCTGAAAGCCGCATAAATACAGAAAAAAATACACCTGCAGCTATCCTGCAGGTGCATCTGCAGATCCGTTTTTAATACTGTTTGATAATATTTACCTTTATGGAAGGGTCCACAAGCGATACGAACTCATCTGCATCTGAAGACTTCTTGTAGTGCGTGGGAATAGCTGTTTCAGGTTTTATCTTATTGATAAGTTCAGCACCCTTTTTAGCATCCATCGTGTATGTTCCGCCTATGGGAATAAGAGCTATATCACACTTAACTTCTCCCGCTTCTGCGGTTGCATCGGTATCACCGGCAACATATATCCTCTTTCCATCCATACTGAAGATATAACCTACGCATCCTGCGCTCTTGGGATGGAAGGGTTTCATTATGTTATATGCAGGAACGGTTTCAAAAGCCAGGCCGCTGACTTCAGCGCTGTCATTAACCTTTACCGTAATGATCTTACTGACAAGAGAAGAAGCCTCGCGCGCTTTCTTTTCCATCTTTTCAGGGACTACAAGTATTGTTTTTTCACACGATACTTTAGCTATATCATCGGGTGAAAAATGATCATAATGATCGTGTGTTACAAAAATGACATCTGCGTCATGAAATTCCTCATTCATATTAAAGGTATCAACATATATCTTCTTTGAGCCATATGTGATCCTTATACTGTTCTGAGTAAATACTTCAATATTCTCAGTCATCTACTCCTCCTCTTCCTCTTTGAGTGACTGTGCCTTTTCATTTTTGGCTTTACGCTTCAGAAGAAGCGGCATGGCAAGTTCCTCATAAACAAACGATACGATAGCTGCAAAAGGAATGGCAAGAACGATGCCGGTAACTCCGAATAACTTTCCGCCTACAACGATTGAAACAAGGATCCACGCTGCAGAAACGCCAAGTGATCCGCCAAAAAGTCTGGGTTTGAGTATATATCCGTCAAGAAGCTGAAGGACAAGTGTAAAGATAAGGAAGCCAAGTGCCATCATGGGATCGACCAGTACAAGGATAAATGCGCCGATACCTGCGCCTATGAAGGGACCGAAAGTAGGAATAAGATTGGTAACACCTACAAGCACCGAAATAAGGGTTATATACGGCATCTGTAATATCGCCATGAAGATTGCATTGACTACACCGACTATAATGCCGTCAAGAATATCAAACCCCAGATAACGGATCAGTATTTCATGGCACTTCTTCCAGAAGGAAGTATGTGCAGCATAAGTCTTATCGGTAAGGAATGCCTGAAGCAGTCTTCTGAAACCGGATCTGAAGGATTCTTTTCCGGCAAGGAAATATACAGCAAGGATAAATCCTATCAAAAGATTGAACAGGCTGCTTCCGACACTGACAGAAGTGCTGAGTATTGTTCCAATATTTTCGGGAATACTTTTAAACAAATCGGTAATGGACTTCTCAATCGACTGCTCTATGCTTTCAGCATCTATGCCGAATCTTCCGAGATTACCGGATATCTTATCAATGTTCGCCCCAAGATTTTCAAGATACGAAGGAACATTTGAAAACAGCATGGATACACTCTGTACAAGCGAAGGAATAAGTGCAACAAAAAGCAGTACTATGGCGATCACCACCAGCGTCACCGTCGTGATCACAGCAAGAGTATGCTTTACTTTTTCCTTTTTGATCCTGTCAAAAAGTTTCCTCTCAAAATGATTGCACAGGGGATTCATCAGATATGCCATAACTGCACCACACAGCACGGGTGACAGCACATCCTTGAATGCAGAGAAAAAATCTCCTATACCCTGCATATGTGTAAGGAATACATACAAAAGTACTCCAACACATGCTGCAAAGGTATATGCAAACCAGTTTTTTTCAAGCAGTTCCTTGAATTTCTTCATAGCGACCTTCCTTTAAAAAAACGTGACAGTATTATTTCTTTTTCTGATGAGCAAGGATATATCCGATTGTTCCGGGGGCAAACTCCTCGTGGCCGGATGATCCAAATTTTCCTCCATCCCTGCGTGATCTGTCATTGTTATCACGACGAGGTCTGTCGTTATTATCCCTGCGAGGAGCCTGATCCTTTTTGGGAGCACCTGCACCGGGAGTTTTCTTTTCACCGTTTCCATCATCATCAGATCTCATTGAAAGAGAGATCCTCTGTTTTGCGACATCAACGTCAATTACTCTGACTTCGACTATGTCTCCGACTGAAACAACCTCAAGAGGATGCTTGATATAATGATCGGTCATCCTTGAGATATGAACAAGTCCATCCTGGTGAACACCAATATCTACAAAAGCGCCGAAATCAATAACGTTTCTTACAGTTCCCTTGAGAACCATTCCGGGCTTAAGATCCTTAATATCAAGAACATCACTTCTAAGAACAGGCTTAGGCATATCTTCTCTGGGATCGCGTCCGGGCTTTTCAAGTTCATGGAAGATATCGGTAAGGGTGATCTCACCGATACCGAGTTCCTCTGAAAGCTTGATCTTGTCGGCAGTCATTTCGTATGCCTTGATTGCCTTCTCATCTCTGATCTCACAGCCCATCTTATCAAGAAGTTTTCTTGCAGCATCATAGCTCTCAGGATGCACAGATGTCTGATCGAGAGGATCCTTACCGCCATTTATCCTGAGGAAACCGGCGCACTGCTCGAATGCCTTAGGTCCGAGTTTGGGAACCTTCTTAAGCTGGGCTCTCGATTCGAAGCGTCCGTTCTGTTCTCTGTATGTAACGATATTCTTGGCAAGTACAGCCGAGATTCCGGATACATATTTAAGCAGTGCAGCGGATGCGGTATTAAGATCTACACCGACGCTGTTTACGGCATCCTCAACGACTCCGCCGAGTGTCTCTGATAATTTTTTCTGATCACAGTCATGCTGATACTGGCCTACACCGATTGACTGTGGATCTATCTTAACAAGCTCTGCAAGAGGATCCTGTACTCTTCTTGCGATTGATGTTGCACTTCTCTGTCCTACATCAAAATTTGGGAACTCCTCTGTAGCAAGTGCACTTGCAGAATATACAGATGCTCCCGCTTCATTAGTGATAACATACTGCACATGTGCTTCAGGAATCTCGCTTATCAGTTCAGCTATTATTGCTTCCGATTCTCTGGATGCGGTTCCGTTTCCGACAGAAATAAGATTGATTCCATACTTTTTAATAAGGGCCTTAACAACTCTCTTGGATTCTTCAACTTTGTTCTGAGGCTCAGTGGGATATATGACAATAGTGTCAAGTACTTTTCCGGTAGGATCGACAACAGCAAGCTTACATCCGGTTCTGAATGCCGGATCCCAGCCAAGAACCGTACATCCCGCAATAGGAGGCTGCATAAGGAGCTGCTTAAGATTCTTTCCAAACACATCAATAGCGCCGTCCTCTGCTTTTGATGTAAGATCACTTCTTATATCTCTTTCCACTGCAGGCGCTATCAGTCTGTCATATGCATCCTCAATGGTGCTCTTAAGAAGAGGAGTGGTGTACTCGTTATCGGAGATGATCATTTTCTTTTCAAGATAACGGATAGCATTTTCCACAGGCGCCTGTACTGAAACTGTAAGAATCTTTTCAGCTTCGCCTCTGTTAAGTGCCAGCACTCTGTGTCCCGCAACCTTATTTACAGGCTCTGAATAATCATAGTAGTTGGTATAAACTGATTCTGCCTGAGGATCCTTGGCAGAAGATACAATAAGTCCTTCAGCCACAGTGAGCTCTCTGATAAAGCTTCTGTTTTCAGCATCATCGGAAATTCTCTCAGCGATGATATCACACGCTCCCGCAATTGCTGCAGCAGCATCGGGGACTTCTTTTTCGGCCGCTTTCACGGCTGCTTCCTTGGTATCGTTTTCAGGCTGAATCTTACCCGTAACATACTTAGCAGCTTCATCCTCTACAGGTGATGTGGCATTCTGAAGAAGAATATACTCTGCAAGCGGTTCAAGGCCTCTTGCCTTAGCAGCTGATGCCCTTGTCTTTTTCTTCTGCTTGTAAGGTCTGTACAGATCTTCAAGTGTAACAAGTTTCTCTGCCGCTTCTATCTTGGCCTTCAGTTCATCGGTAAGCTTACCCTGCTCATCGATCGATGCGATATAAGATGCTTTCTTCTCCTCGAGATTTCTTAAGTAAACAAGTCTTTCGTGAAGAGTTCTGAGCTGTTCATCATTAAGAGAACCTGTAACTTCCTTTCTGTATCTTGCGATAAAAGGAATCGTGTTTCCTTCATCGATAAGGCCGACTGCAGCGTCCACCTGAGTTTTTTTGATCTTTAATTCTTCTGCGATCTTAAGAGATATGTCCACGTCTTTCCTCCAAAATTTTTTCTGCTATGATCAGGTCTTCGGGAGTTGTGACCTTTATATTGCAGTAATCTCCCATGACCAGTTTTATCTTAGTATCCGTAAAAAGACTTACCATTCTGGCATCATCGGTTATTTCCGAAAGTCTTTCCTTCACCAGAGGATCGGTGCTCTTTATGGCTTCGTTAACAGCTGTGCAGGTTTCATGTATAACAGATGAAGCAAATACCTGTGGCGTCTGCATGCACCAGACTCTGCTTCTGACCGGCTCATCCGTGACTATTCCATCTTCCCCGGCAAGCTTTACGGTATCCTTGCTCGGAACTGCAGCAACACATCCGCCGGTTTCCAGAACACCTTCGATGCATCTGCTTATGATCCCATCATCAAGAAAAGGTCTTGCGCCATCATGTATCAGAACGATCTCGGGACTGCCTTCGAATGCTTCACAGCCATCATATTTTTCGAAGAGAGCCATGCATCCGTTTACAACTGACAGATATCTTTCCTTTCCTCCCGGGACTATCATCGATACCTTGTCAAAGCCGCCACCGGATACGATATTCCTTATGGCCGGGATATCATCAGTTCCCGATACGAGAATACATTCATCTATCAGTTCTGATCTTTGTACAGTTTCAAGCGAATGCCATATCAGCGGTTTATCACCGAGCATCATGAACTGTTTCGGGATATCGGATCCCATCCTGCTTCCTCTTCCGCCGGCCAGAAGGATCAGCGCATTTTTCTTATGTGTCATTCTTTGCGACGCCCTTTCTGTCACCTATGGATAGATTCGGTACAGCATTAAGATCAAGTCCGCTCCTGTATCCGAGCAGATATTCATACGAGCCTGCGACTCCGATCATTGCTCCGTTATCGGTGCAAAATACCGGCCTCGGCCTGAAGAACTCTATACCGCGTGCAGCAGATTCATCTTCAAGTGCTTTTCTGAGTGATGAATTGGAAGCGACTCCGCCCGCAATGGCAAATTTTCTGACACCTCTGTCACTTGCAGCCTGCATGCTGTGTCCTACAAGTGTATCAACAACGGCTTTCTGGAATGAAGCCGCAACATCTGCCGTATTGATCTCTTCATTTTTCATTCTGCATGAATTGAGATAATTCAGCACCGCGGACTTCAGACCGCTGAATGAAAAATCGTATTCATTTTCCCTGACCTTGGCTCTCGGAAAATCTATCGCATCAGGATTTCCGTTAACAGCTTCCCTGTCAATCTTGGGTCCTCCGGGATAGCCGAGTCCTATCGCTCTTGCAACCTTATCAAACGCTTCACCGGCAGCATCATCACGTGTTCTTGCTATGATCTCGTACTCACCGTAATCCGACACATTTACAAGATGTGAATGACCTCCGGATGCAACAAGACACATGAAGGGCGGTTCAAGCGAAGGATTATCTATATAGTTTGCACAGATATGCCCCTCGATATGATTTACACCGACAACCGGAACACCTGCTGCCCATCCGAGAGCTTTGGCATGAGAGACTCCCACAAGAAGCGCTCCGACCAGCCCCGGGCCATATGTCACGGCTATGGCATCAATATCTTCAAGGCTCTTCCCTGCTTCGGAAAGTGCCTGCTTAACTACTGTATTTATCTTCTCAACATGTCCTCTTGATGCAATCTCGGGAACAACTCCGCCATAGATAGTGTGAAGGTCAATCTGAGAATAGATAACATTGGATAGAACTTCCCTGCATCCTCTGATGACAGAAGCTGCAGTTTCATCACACGATGATTCGATGCCCAGAACGAGCAGATCTTTATTTTCAGAAAGGTTAATACTCATGACTGTTCCAGTTTACTTTACCGCTTCCTCAGCAGAGGACGCATCCTGACTGCCTTCCGGTTTACCGTCTCCGTTAAGGTCAACATTTTCCATAAGATCCCATCCGTAGATCTTCCATCTCTTGTCGGAAGGATCCTTTCTCAGCAGATATACAAGACGAAGTGTATAGCTGTTTCCGTTTTCACTTACATTATACGAACAGAGAAGTCTTGCAAAACTGAATCCGTCTCTTTCGTAATAATCAACATTGGCTGCAGAGGCAACCGCAGAATTTGTGATTTTTCGTCCGGATTCCCTGTAAGCGTTAATGTCGGAATGAAGTCTTACAAGATATGTTCCGACTTCATTGATTGCCTGAAGATCAGGATCAAAAAGATCCCTTGCCCTGACACCGAGCGAATCGATTTCGTCATCCGTCACATCATCACGATAATAGCAAAGCATGATGTCGTTATAATACTTCATCACTTCTTTCGGAGTGGGAGGATAGTCAGCAGAAAGATTCCTGGAAAGCACCTTCTCAACAGGTGTCATCTCAGGATCCTTGCCGCTTTCCCTGGCCCTGCCTGTCAGATAGGAATAATACCCTACCAGTCCGAAGACAAGGACCAATATGATAATTGTCACTCTTATATGTCCGGGCTTCATGGGTTCCTTCCCAAATGATCGACGGTTACAAATAATTATTCTTCAAAGAGCAGATCCCTGGTCTCTCCATCCTTTGGTATAAGAGTTCCGGGAAAAATGCTTTTTACTGCGGGCAGATATCTGTCCGCCCTTCCCATGGAAGGTGAAAAGTGTGTCAGCCACAATTCTTTTACATTAGCTTCAGCCGCAATCTGTGCAGCTTCCTGCATGGTCATATGCTTTTTCTTCAGCGCCTTGGGAGCATCCTCCGCATCTCCGTACATGCCCTCGAGTATGCACAGATCACTTCCTGCAGCATTTTCGCATATCACAGGAACCGGCCTTGTATCCGTGCAGTAGGTGATCTTGATACCCTTTCTGACAGGTCCCATTACCATTGAAGGCTCATATGTCCTGTCATCAGCAGTTATCGTTTCTCCGTTCTGCAGTCTGCTCCAGAATTCAAGCGGAATGTTTTCTCTTAATGCCGCATCCTTATCAAAACGCCCTGCCCTGTCCACTTCGAAGGTATAGCCATAACAGGTTACACTGTGATTTACCCTGAATGCCTTAAGTCTGTATCCGAACATTTCAAAGGTTTCTTCGCTTCCGGAAAATTCCTGCAGCTTTACTTCAAAAGGAAGTTCCGGTGCTATGACCCTCAGTCCTCCGACCACTCTTTCAAGTCCCTTCGGACCTATTATCGTAACAGGCGCTGTCCTGTCCGAATTAGCCATATCAAGAAGCAGTCCGGGAAGTCCGCTTACGTGATCGGCATGATAATGAGTCAGACAGATCACGTCGATCGGATTAGGGCTCCAGCCACGCTCTCTCATGGCAATCTGAGTTCCTTCACCGCAATCGATAAGAAGAGAGCTGCCGTTATATCTGACCATCAGCGATGTCAGCCATCTGTATGGGAGCGGCATCATTCCTCCCGTGCCGAGCAGTGTTACATCAACCATCAAAAACCTCGTCAAACTTACATTTAGTTAGCAGGATCTTTCTTGCGGATCCACATGATGTTTGCATCCTCTTTGGGATCTTCATAAAATCCCGGACGGATACCCTCACTCACAAATCCCGCTTTTTCATACACTCTTATGGCAGAGGCATTGGACACCCTGACTTCAAGTGTGAATTCTTCTATACCTTTTTCCCTACCTGCATTTAAGAGACCTTCAATCAGTGCACTCGCAATTCCCTGGTTTCTGAACTCGGGAAGAACCGCAACATTATCTATGTCACCTTCTCCGCAGACAATCCTCATTCCGGCTGTGCCCACAACCTTCCGTGCTCCGTGATCATCAGTCACTTCTGCTATCAGATAATACGCATCCGTCTTCTCAATAAGATGACCGAATTCACGCGCGGACCACGGTCTTGAAAAGCACTGTTTCTCAATATTTGCAAGGGGAGCAATATCACTCACTTCCATGCGTCTTATTTTCAGACTTTGTATTTTATTCATGATCAGTTCACCAGGTCGAAATTCTTAGCCCCTTCACGTTCCGCCTGTGATACACGCAGGTAAATGGGGCTGTGGTCATCAGCATTTACCGTTTTTCCTTCCCAATACATCCCGGCACCGAGTACAGCCAGCGATGATGCATTCTGCCTGTTCATATGCGCAGGCGCAAAAGAAAACTTAACCTTGGCAGTCTCACATATAAGGTCATGATATGCATCCGCCCCGTCTCCAAGGAAAATAACTTCTCTTCCGAATCCGTTTATGAAGGACATCACATCTTCAAGTGCAAGAGCTTCCTGTTCTCTATATATGACAAGGCTGTCATTTTCGAATCCGTAGAGTCCGCTGTATACCTGATTCCTTTTTGCATCCATCATGGGACAGATTGCCTTGTCCGCACCCCAGAGATTAAACGCAAGCCCTTCAAGTGTGGGAACCTCTATGACAGGTATATTTGCAGCCATTGCAATTGCCTTGGCAGTTGCAGAGCCTATCCTCAGCCCGGTAAACGAACCGGGGCCTGCAGATACGGCAACTGCATCAAAGCTCCGGGGCTCCGAATCAGTTTCCCTGCAGATCCTGTCGATCATCGGAAGAAGTGTCTGTGAATGAGTTTTTTTATAATCCGTGGATGCTGTAGCAAGGATACATCCGGCTCTTTTTTCATCAGAGCCTTCCCATATCGCAGCGCTTGCAACAAGTCCGGATGAGTCAATAGCTAATATCTTCATATCCTTGTGACTGTTATCCGTCTGTAATCAAATCCTTCTTCAGGTTCCTTTTCAATCGTTATCTTTGTGTAGTGTTCCGGAAAGTATTCTGAAATATTGCCGGGCCATTCAACAAGACATGTCCCTTCTCCGTAAAAATAATCCGTATACCCTATCTCTTCCATCTCGGAAGGGTCTTCTATCCTGTACGCATCGTAGTGATACAGTTCAAGTCTTCCGCTGTCGTAAATCTGCAGAATGGTGAATGTGGGACTGCTCACATTTTCAGTAATTCCAAGTCCCGCGGCAAACCCCTTTGCAAACACCGTCTTTCCGGCACCAAGGTCACCGTCCAGTGCAAAGACACTTCCAGCTTCAGCTTCACTGCCGAACTTCCTGCCAAGCTCAAATGTCTCATCCGCCGATTTTGTTATATAAGTATCAGATGACTGCATTTTCCCGCTCTCCGTCAGCATTTGATATTTACTCTGTCCGGAGACATATTCTGTGAAATGCACTGGATCACCAGTGTGGTCTTATCTCCGAGCTGATTCCTCGGAAAAATAGTCGCGCTGTTTCCGGATGTAAAGACCAGTATGCTCCTCGAAGTAGATACTGCCTTAAGGCAATTGTCCCAGCTGATCGTCTGTGATTCTTCTCCCTGCGATACAGTAAGTCCGTTTTCATCAAGAACATAATGAAGCGGCTTTTTAAAGGTCGGAAGAAGTGCAGCTGTCTGTGTGCTCCTTATCCATAGCGTAACGGGAAGATATACAACAACCAGCGCCCCTATCACCGCCAGAGGATAATTGGCTGAGTAAATCCCGTATACGACTGCCATAAAACCAACGACCTCGGCAACGATATTGATAAATTTCCCGTATGTATATTTCAGATTGTAATCATACAGATCGGCAGCTCCGATCTTAACTTCACACTCAACCATGTATTTCTCTCAAATGCAGTATTTTCATGGATCTTACCCTTGTTTTCTCAAAAGGGCATAATCCAAACACAATATCATCTTATTTTATAATAAAACCCCTGAAAAAGCAATGTGCGGCGGGCTTTCGCAGCCGCCGCACACATTGTTTCATCAGGGTTTAAACTATTGGTTTTCAGGCTTGTTTTTTACAAGATCGGCACTGAGTCCGGCGCCTTTGATGATCGGACTGATCTTTTTATAAACAAGCAGTGCAAGTGCCGAATTGAGAAGTCCCTTGATCAGGTTAAGGGGGGCAACACATGCAATGACAAAGCTTACCACATTGTCTCCCGCAAAAGGATTGACCTCCGCTCCCATCGCATAGATGACCTCAAGAGGAATGCCGTAGAGCTTGGCAAATGCGGGAAGAAGATATACCGCATTGAAGATGGTTCCAAAAAGTGTGATACATATGGTTCCGACAATGCATGAGACCGTAGCCATCTTCTTGGTCTTCTTAGCATAGTAGATAACCGAAGTGGGAAGGATAAAGGATGCACCAACGGTAAAATTGGCAAGTTCACCGACGAAAGCCGTTGAAGTGCCTCCCTTAAGGAACAGATTGAGAACAATCTTAAGAAACTCGATGAGGATTCCCGCGGAAGGTCCGAATGCATATGCCGCAATAAGGATCGGCAGTTCACTCATATCGAGTTTGTAAAAAGTAGGTGCAAAGGGCATGGGAATCTCGAGAAGCATAAGAACCGCCGAGAGAGCCGAGAACAATCCAACAAAAGCGGTACGCCTTGCAACGGATGTTCTGTCCTTAACGCCTTTCTTCTTGTTGATCACCTTCTCGGCGATCACCGCACAAACAAACAGCCCTGCTATGATGAGAAAGAAACTCAACACATAGAGGGCATTTTCAGCCGCCTGAGCAAACAGGTCTTTCATGATTTTTTCCTCCTTCTTTCATCCGGACTGTAACCGTTGGTATCGGACTTGCACCGATTCGGCCCATTATTTGGGTTCGCGGAC
Organism: uncultured Lachnospiraceae bacterium; assembly: GCA_946631295.1. Lineage (GTDB taxonomy): Bacteria > Bacillota > Clostridia > Lachnospirales > Lachnospiraceae > AC2028. Next base: position 56,436 of record CAMOZY010000006.1, on the reverse strand, counting down.
TTCAAAGTCTTGGAAACTCTTCTCCAACTCTGTTACCGCCAGTAGGGAATCACACCCTGCCCTGAAGATACGGTGAGAATTATAATACAGCTCCCATAATATTGCAATAGTGCCTGATTAATGATAAATTCTAATCAAATGAACCCTAATGAATCGACATACAACAGTTATAATCCCGACAAAGGAAGACACTCCTTTGAAACCGCTTCCCTGGTCATGGGGATACTATCACTCCTTCTGCTATGCACGGGAGTTTTATCCATACCTACGGGAGCCCTCGGAATACTGTTTGCAACTCTCAGCAAAAAAGGAAAGAATCCCCTGAATGCATCGGCACTTCTGGGACTCATCTTTTCCATAATCGGCATCGCAGCAGGAACGGCAGTTTCAATATATGCAGTATACATGGTCATGACCGATCCTTCAGTAATAGAAGAAGTAAGACAGATGTATGCAAGATACGGGCTGGAAATGCCCGATTATCCGATTTTCTATCAGCAGTGACAAAACCGGAATCAGTAAGCCGGCATTAATATATTCCTGATCACGGAGAAAGGAGGACGCCTGTGGGCTTATCGATTAATTCAATAGCAAATGACATACCGGGTTACAGTGAGAGCCAGGTCAGAAGGATCGCAGGCCCCACCGTAACTCCAATGGAAGTATCCGCGCTCAAGTCAGGAAGTCCGGGGCGCGTAAATAAGGCTGAATGCAAGACATGCAAGGAAAGAAAATATCAGGATAAATCCGATGAAAATGTCTCCTTCAAATCAGCCCAGCACATGTCTCCTACCGCAGCAGGTTCAAGAGTAAGAGCTCACGAGCAGGAGCATGTTTCCAATGCATACTCAAAAGCATCCAAGGACGGAGGCAAGGTTCTTCAGGCCTCGGTTTCCATCCATACGGCCATTTGTCCGGAATGCGGACGCACATATATCTCAGGCGGAACAACATCCACCAGGATAGCCTATCCTAATGAAAAGAATCCGTACCAGTCAGGCAGAAAGAGTTCCGACAGACTGGCTACAGAAGGAATGAATTTTGATAAATCAGTCTGAATACCGCTCTTCACGCGAACTTAAAGAGCAGGCAAAAAATGCAATGGCAGGGCGCTACGGCGGCGCTGTGATGATGACGCTCTCATATCTGATCTGGATATATCTGATATCCTATTCAGGCAGCATTTTTTCCACCATGCTCGCAAAACTCCCTGTTTTTTCAAATGTATCTGTCAGTGTTACCACGGATATAATCTTTACGATACTTTCCACTTTGATAATCTCTGTCCTGAACATCTTTGCAGGGATGTTCCAGTGCGGTATAGATCTGTATTATCTGAACATCTCAACAGGACGTGAAGCACAGCCTGCAGATATTTTTGCAGGATTCAGGGGAGAACCTTCCAAGGTCTTTACGATCTCTGCTTTCCTTCTTTTCCCGACGATCCTGCTGTCGATACCTTTCAATATTTTCTTCGAAATGTATTTCCTGACAGGTGATCAGAAGTACGTTATTCTCTCATGTGCATTTCTGATTCCCTCACTTGCAATGGCGCTGTACATGCATCTCACATACGGAATGGCATATTTCCTTCTTCTTGATTTCCCTCACTATTCCGCTGCGAAGATCCTTCACCTTACGAGAAAAAAAATACGTGGACACAGGGCAAGGCTTCTTGCACTTGATCTCAGATTCATACCGATGCTTTTACTTGGTGTTCTGTCGATGGGACTCGGAATGCTCTGGGTTTACCCGATCCTTTCCGAAAGCCATGCGCTCTTTTTCCTGAACCTCATGAACCCGAATCATTACATCCCGATAGATAAGAGAATATAAAAAAAGAAAAAAGCATATAAACAAAAAGGACGATTCTTTTCGAACCGTCCTTTTCTTTCACACAGTCATATCAGCCTGCACAGATCTTCTATACATATCAGTGAAGATTCTCGATACGGAGTTCTCTGTGCTTGTTAAGATCGATAAAATCATTGCCGCATTTTACGACAGGCCTTGAATACTCTCCGGGATTCTGCATTATGATGACGCCATCTCTTCCATCGGAAAGTGTGCAGGAATTCTGGATATATGTATAGGTAACATTCTTAAGGAATGTCATGATGATATCCGGATCGTACTTTTCAAGTCCTTCATCCTCGAATATCTCAACCACTCTGAACGGGCAGATCGGCTCCCTGTAGACTCTTGCGCTTGTCATTGCATCATACACATCAGTCACGGCAGTCAGTCTTGCAAAAACATCAAGTCTGTGTCCAGAAACCTTTAAGGGGTAACCGCTTCCGTCATATCTTTCGTGATGCATGATGGCAGTTGCCTTAATATGATCGGGAAGGTTCTTTTCTCTGAGTATCTGATAACCATACTCAGCGTGACGCTTGATTTCCTTCATCTCATCCGGAATAAGCGGTGAGAGCTTATTAAGAACATCCCTTGAAACCTTCATCTTGCCGACATCAAAAAGAATGCCGCACATCATTGCCATTTCCTGATCGTTCTTATTCCACCTGAGCCATCCTGCAACAACGTAATTCAGAAGAGCCACGTTCATGCAGTGAGCAAATGTGGAATCATCGAATCCTCTCATCGCATGCAGCATATCTATGACTGAAACTCTCGATCCTGCTTTTGCGATCATATCGAGCGGCTTCTCAAGAAGTATTATCGGATCAACGTCAATGTTCTTATTGACCATTTCACTCACATGGAACTCAAGAGATTTTGTTCCTTCCTCAAAATCAGCCTTGAATTCCTTGAACATCTCGGATTCCCTGATCTTTTCAAAATGGGAAGGTTCAGCATCCTCGGATGAGTTCTCTTCAGGAGCATTCTTAGGTAAATCCTCAACATAAATGCTGAGAATTCCATATAGTTCAAGCCTGGTGATCAATGTCTGTGACAGCTTTGTTCCCTTTGCTATGATCGTTTTATTATCATAATTGAGAACATCACTTCCTACTACCATTCCCGGCTTTAACTTGGAAGTTTGTAACTTAATCATCAGATATCCTCATCATCTCCACCGACTTCTGCTCCGCCGGTGCTCTTCCACTTGAGATAACTTACAATAAACTGGTCAAGCTTGCCGTCAAGCACCCCGAGTGCGTCGGATGTCTTGTATCCGGTACGCTTGTCGGTGACCATGGTATAGGGCTGAAGGAAATAGCTTCGTATCTGGTTGCCCCATGCGATATCCTTGATCTCACCTGCAATACCCTTGCTCTTTGCTTCTTCCTCTTCCATCTTCAGTTCGAAGAGTTTTGCGCGGAGCATTTCAAACGCCTTGTCCTTATTCTGGAACTGGCTTCTTTCATTCTGACAGGTAACAACAATTCCGGTAGGAATATGGGTAATACGGATAGCGGACGAGGTCTTGTTGATATGCTGACCGCCGGCGCCGCTGCTTCGATAAGTATCGATACGCAGATCCTTATCCTCTATCACTATATCATTATTCTGAGGAATGACGGGCATTACCATGCATGATACAAAAGATGTCTGGCGCTTTGCCTGTGCATTAAAGGGTGAGATTCTTACAAGTCTGTGTACACCCTTTTCACTCTTTAAATATCCATAGGCATTATCACCGCTGACCTGAAACGATATAGATTTGATACCGGCTTCATCTCCGTCAAGCTGATCAAGTACTTCTATCTTAAGTCCCTTCTTATCAGCCCACTTGGAATACATACGGAAAAGCATTCCGCACCAGTCGCAGCTCTCTGTTCCGCCTGCGCCTGCATTAAGTTCTACGATCGCATCAGAATCATCATACTCTCCGGAAAGGAGGGTTGAAAGTCTGAGCTCTTCAAATTTTGAAACGAAGCTTTCAAGTTCTTCCCTTGCCTCGGGTATAAGAGATTCGTCCTCTTCTTCATTACCCATCTCCACAAGGGTGAGTACATCATCGATACCTGTCTCAAGACTCTTAACAAGATCTCTGGTATCCTTCATATTCTTGAGAGATTTCATCTTGGCATTTGCCTTATCGGGATCATCCCAGAATCCGGGTGCCTCCATTTCTCTCTCAAGTTCTTCTATCTTCTTTGATTTATTTTCAAGATCAAGTGATTCTTTTACTTCGGCAAGAGGTGCTCTGTAAGAAAGTATCTCCTGCTTTATCTGATCAAGTTCTACCATAATATTCTCTCTTTCTAAACACGGTGTATTTCATACACCCCGGTCTTATGCTGCTGTATGTGCAGATTTAGCAGACCGCCGCACCGGTGCTTAGAGTAAGGTCAGAGCTTCATTCCGGGTCTTCCATGGCAGGCCTTGAATTTCTTACCGCTTCCGCAGGGGCAGGGATCGTTAGGATATACCTTCTGGGCTGATCTTGTCTTGGGTGCTCTCGGGCCGGAATCGTCCTTGTTGGTACCGGTAACCTGAGCTACCTGTTCACGCTCAACCTTCTGTTCAACCTTGATATGCATGAGCATCTTGACGGTATCTTCCTGAATGTTCTGGATGAGTTCGTCAAACATTGCATATCCCTGGTTTCTGTATTCGATAAGAGGATCCTTCTGTCCGTATGATGCAAGTCCCGCGCCTTGTTCCATGATTGCCATGTCATCGATATGTGACATCCACTTACGGTCAATGGTACGAAGAAGAATAACTCTCTCAACTTCTCTTATCTGCTCTGCCTCGGGGAACTCTGCCTCCTTGGTCTCATAGAGCTTGACAGCCTCTTCCTTAAGAGCCTGCTTGATGCTGTTCTTCTTGAGCTTGCTCATTCTCTCCTTGGTAACAGGCTCAAGGGGAATGATGGGAAGAAGCAGTTCGTTAAGTTCGGTGAAATCCCAGTTATCGGAAGATACATCATCATTGATACATGTATCAACACATCTCTCAACGATATCTGTGATCATCTTATAGACATAGTCACGCATGCTCTCGCCGTCGAGAACCTTACGTCTCTCCTCATAGATGATCTCTCTCTGCTCGCTCATGACCTTATCATACTCGAGGAGATTTTTACGGATACCGAAGTTATTGGACTCGATCCTCTTCTGCGCAGATTCGATTGCACCTGTAAGTGCCTTGTGCTCGATCTCCTGACCCTCGGGAATTCCGAGAGCATTGAACATGGAAATAAGCCTCTCCGAACCGAAGAGTCTCATAAGGTCATCTTCAAGAGAGATATAAAACTTGGATTCACCGGGATCTCCCTGACGCCCGGAACGTCCACGGAGCTGGTTATCAATACGTCTTGATTCATGACGCTCTGTTCCGATTATCTTAAGTCCGCCTGCTGCCTTGGCTTCATCGTCAAGCTTAATATCGGTACCACGTCCTGCCATATTGGTTGCGATGGTAACGTGACCGTGAATACCTGCCTGTGCAACGATCTCAGCCTCACGCTCATGGAACTTTGCATTGAGGACTTCATGCTTGATGCCGGCCTTGCTGAACATCCTGCTGAGCTCTTCACTCGCATCGATATTGATGGTACCGATGAGAATGGGCTGTCCGGTAGCATGTGCTTCCTGTGTAGCCTTGAGGATAGCCTCCAGTTTTTCCTTCCTGGTCTTATAAACGGCATCCTGAAGGTCTTTTCTTATAACGGGAGCATTGGTAGGAATGGTAATAACATCCATACCATAGATCTCTCTGAACTCCGCTTCCTCAGTAAGTGCGGTACCGGTCATGCCGGCTTTCTTTTCAAAGAGATTGAAGAAGTTCTGGAATGTGATGGTGGCAAGAGTTCTGGACTCACGCTTAACCTTAACATGCTCCTTGGCTTCGATTGCCTGATGGAGACCATCGGAAAATCTTCTGCCGGGCATGATACGTCCCGTAAACTCATCTACTATAAGGATCTCATCGTCCTTAACAACGTAATCCTGATCCTTGAACATAAGGTTATGTGCCCTCAGTGCAAGGATGATATTATGGTTGATCTCGGTATTTTCCGGATCGGAAAGATTCTGAATATGGAAGAACTGCTCAACACGTGCGGTTCCGGCCTCGGTAAGGTTGACGATCTTGTCCTTTTCGTTAACGACAAAATCACCGGTCTCTTCCTGAGTGATACCCATGATGGCATCCATCTTGGAAAGTTCCTTGATATCATTACCACGCTTGAGCTGTCTTGCAAGAAGGTCGCACATCTCATAAAGCGCAGTGGACTTGCCGCTCTGTCCGGAAATGATGAGAGGAGTTCTTGCTTCATCGATAAGAACAGAGTCAACCTCGTCGATGATACAGAAATTAAGATCTCTCAAAACAAGCTGTTTCTTATAGATGGCCATGTTATCCCTGAGGTAATCAAAGCCGAGCTCGTTATTGGTAACATAAGTAATGTCACAATTATATGCAGCCTGTCTCTCTTCCGAATTCATGGAATTGAGAACAACACCTACTGTAAGACCGAGGAATCTGTGTACCTCTCCCATCCACTGTGCATCACGGTTAGCAAGATAGTCATTGACCGTGACGATATGTACGCCCTTTCCTGCCAGTGCATTAAGGTATGCGGGACAGGTTGAGACAAGTGTCTTACCTTCACCGGTTCTCATCTCGGCGATCCTTCCCTGATGGAGAACGATACCACCGATAAGCTGTACTCTGTAATGCTCCATTCCTATGGCACGCTTGGCAGCTTCTCTTACAACTGCGAATGCCTCGGGAAGGATATCATCAAGGGTCTCGCCCTTTTCAAGACGCTCCTTAAACCAGGGAGTCTTGGCTCTGAGTTCCTCATCGGAAAGAGCCTGCATCTCTGGTCTTAAACTCTCAATCTTATCCACTATGGGAGCAATTCTTTTAAGTTCACGATCGGAATGTGTTCCGAATATTTTTTCTGTAAGCTTCATAATTTGTCTTCTACCTCACATCCGACTATTGTAACAGATATAAGGGGCGGTTTCAATGTAAAGGGGGTTAAAGTGAATTGTATACATTCAGGATCTTATCCCTGCACGATGCATGGTCCGCCGGAGTCGTATTTTCAAGGGTTGCGTGGATATAGGGTTTCTTTTCCTTAATAAACTTAAGAATACGGGTATAATCCATCTCTCCGAGGCCGCACCCCACTGATTTCAGTTTCCCCGCTTCAGGGACAAAATCCTTGAGATGGAGCATTATGATCTCATTTCCCAGAACTTCGATCGTGTGCTCAAAGATCTCCTCACGGTCCATATAATTGGTCTCATCAAGAAGATTTACAGGGTCAAAGATTATCCCGAGATTAGGTGATGCAACTTCATCGAGCACTATCCTTGCGCGGTCCGCATTCCATACTATATGCTTTGCAACAGGTTCGATTGCAAACATCACACCGAAATTCTCTGCGATCTTCACAACACTTTTAAGTTCTCTGATAAAAGTATCCAGAGCCTCATCACTTCTGCACTCCGGGCAGGATTTATACTCGGAATTGGGGGCACCGGTCTCTGTTCCGACCATCCCGGCAGAGATCATTGATGCAAATCTTATGCTTGCTTCGTACTTTCCCTTTATCACTTTAAGCCTGTCCCGGTCCGGATCTGCAAGATTCAGGTAGCATCCGAGAACCGCGATATCCACATTATTTTTTTCGAAGACATTCTTAATATATTCCGCATATCCGGGAGTCAGGGATTCCGGAGCGGATGGAAGACCTTCTATCTTGGACAGTGCCAGATGGCCGCATTTGTATCCCATCTCATGAACGTGGGCGATCCTTTCCTCAAAAGGAAGAACTTCCGTGTCGTGAAGTCTTATTCCAAGCTGCATAATTCCTCCGTCTCTTTCATCACATAAAAGCGGCCGCTTATGGCGACCGCTTATGATTGTATCATCAGGTATTACTTTCTTACAATGTCACACCGGTCTTGAATATTGCCATATCGTGGAAACCGGCTTCTTCCGACTTAACCTGTTTTCCCTCGGCAACATCAATGACCAGATCATAGAGATCATCCGTAACTTCTTCCCAGGTGTGACCATCCTCCGTAAGCACTCCCGCATTGAAATCTATCCAGGTCTTCTTATGACCTGCAAGTGCGGAATTTGTAGAGATCTTCATTGTAGGCACAGGGGACGCAAAGGGGGTTCCGCGTCCCGTCGTAAAAAGAACTATCTGTGCACCGGATGCGGCAAGAGCCGTAGCGGCTACGAGATCATTGCCCGGGGCGGAAAGGAGGTTAAGCCCCGAACATGATACTCTCTCACCATATTTAAGAACACCGCGCACGGGTGCAGAGCCTGACTTCTGGGTGCATCCGAGCGATTTGTCTTCGAGAGTCGAAATCCCGCCCTTTTTATTTCCGGGCGAAGGATTTTCATATATGGTCTGCCCGTTTGCCTTGTAGTAATTCTTGAAATCATTTATCAGACATACGGTCTTATCAAAAAGCTTTTCATCGGCGCATCTGTTCATCAAAATAGTCTCAGCGCCGAACATTTCGGGCACCTCGGTAAGTATCGTCGTGCCTCCCTTTGAAACAAGTCTGTCGGAAAAACGTCCGACAAGGGGATTGGCCGTGATTCCGGAAAGTCCGTCAGAGCCTCCGCACTTAAGTCCTATAACAAGCTTGGATACGGGAACCTCCTGTCTTTCATCCCCTCCTGCATATTCAATGAGCTGCTTAACAAGCTTTACGCCTTCAGCTATCTCATCTTCAGCATCCTGACAGACAAGGAATTTTATCCTGTTCTCATCAACATCCCCGAGCATCGGTTTAAGAACATCGAGATTGCTGTTTTCACATCCGAGGCTCAGAGCAAGAACACCGCCTGCATTGGGATGCTTTATAAGATCACAGAGAATGGTGCGTGTATTATCCTGATCGTCTCCCATCTGTGAGCATCCATAAGGATGGTTGAATGCTATGCAATCGGTTACGCTTCCTTTGAGATTTTTTTTCGAGATATTCGCAATTGCGGAAGCTACATTATTGACACATCCCACAGTCGGGATGATCCATATTTCATTCCTTACTCCGACATTTCCGTCATCACGAAGGAAACCTTTGAAATTGCCTGTGATCCCTCTTTTTACGCCGGACGGAACCGGTTCATATTTATATTCGAGAAGATCTCCCAGTCCTGTGCGGATGTTGTGAGTATGAACCCAGCTTCCGGCAGGGATATCGGCAGTCGCAATACCTATACGGTATCCGTACTTGATGATCTCTTCACCCTCGCGGATATCCCGCAATGCCACTTTATGGCCTGCGGGAATTTCCTCGAGAGTCTGAACCGTAAGATCCCCCGGTTCAAGGGTGAGGGAGAAAGTTTTTTCAAGCGTTGTAAGTGCAACCGCTACATTATCCGATTCATTGATCCTGATATACTGTTGCATATTATCCTATCTTCTCCATGGCACTTCTCATGCCGGATGTTCTTATATCCGTTACATAAGCGGTAACAGCATCTGTAAGTCCGGACACATTGTTAAGATCCTGTCCGTGGAAGTCTTCCCTTGAAAGATATGCCTTAACAAGTTCTGCAGGTTCCTTTTCAGAATTAGCTGCAAAGAATTCCAGCACTGCAGCATCATCCTTGATATCGTAAGGCTGTCCGTCTCTGCTTCCCTTGAGAACTCCGTCCACAATCTCAGTTCCGTGATAAAACTCGATAAGTGCTGCGATTGAGAATGTCAGATGTGCAGGAAGCTTTCCGAATTTCTCAACATATCCGAGAAAAGAAGGAAGACAGCGAGCTCTCCACTTTGAAACGGAATTCAGTGAGATTGCAAGAAGTGCATGATCAACAAAAGGATTGTTGAAACGGTTTACAACCTCTGAAGCAAACGCCTTAAGATCTTCCTCGGGAAGAGTCAGAGTGGGAATGACTTCATCATATATGGTCTTGTTCATGAAATTCCTTATATCCTCATCATTCATGGAATCGCGGACAATGTCCTTACCCATGAGATATGCCATGAGAACAAAGGAAGTGTGGGCACCGTTAAGGATCCTTACCTTTCTCTGCTTGTAGGGATGATGATCCTTCGTAAAAACAACGGGAAGTCCGGCACCGGGAAGATCAAACTCCTTACTGATATCCTTGTCGGATTCGATGACCCAGAGTGCGAAGGGTTCACCAGTGACCATGATGCGGTCCTCGTACCCAAGCTCCTCCCACTCCTGCTGCTCATTAGCTTTGGGATATCCGGTTACGATCCTGTCGACAAGAGTCTGGGTGAATACACATGTATCCTCAACCCATTTTCTGAATTCGTCTGAAAGCCCCCAGTTTTCGATCTGCTTAAGAACACATTCCTTAAGATGCATTCCGTTATCATCGATAAGTTCAACGGGAAGCATTACAAGTCCCTTATCAGATGCGCCTCCAAAGGTTTCGAATCTGTGATAAAGGAATTTGGTAAGCTTACCGGGGAAGCTTGAAGGAGGTGTCATCTCAAATCTGTCTTCCGGTACATATACTATACCTGCTTCGGTCGTATTGGAAACAACAAAACGAAGCGTGTCAATCTCGGCAAGCTTCATGTAATCATCATATTCGGAAATTGCATCAACCGCGCTGTCCACGCTCGTAACGATACGGTTGATCTTCTTTCCTTCTCCTCCGACATTGCCACGAAGAGATACCGTATACTGGCACTCCTGAGCGCGGAAATTATCAAGGTTTCCGAATTCTATGGGTTTGATAAGAACGATATCACCGTCAAAGGTTCCCTGCTCGTTGGCGATATCTATCATATAATCGACAAATGCACGGAGGAAATTACCTTCACCGAACTGAACAACCTTGATGGGACGGGATTTTTTGCCTGTTTTTGCACGATTTAATGTTTCCATTTCCGGATATCCTCCAAAATCATATATATTTGTCAAATTAAGAGAAGAGTTTTCACTCATTTTCAGAAAGGGCTTTCGTAAGAAAAATGCCGTTTTTAATGTAAGCCCTTACATATGGATAATACTATCAAAATTCGCCATCGTCAATAGGCTTGGCAATTATTTTTCATGAAACTCTTGCAATCATTTTCATGTTTTTATATAATCTTTGCTGTAACCGCTTTCAGCGTTTCCATCAAGGAACTGCTCTATTATTTTGTGATCAGTCCTACACATATCGGAGGGGTCGTGAAAGAACATTCTGTTACCATTTACGATATCTCGGAACAGGCCGGGGTATCCATCGCAACAGTTTCCAGAGTACTTAATAATTCAAGCAATGTAAGTGAAGCCACCAAGAAGAAGGTATTGAACGCCATCAAGGACACCGGCTACACTCCCAACGCCTTCGCAAGAGGCCTCGGCCTCAACACCATGAAGACCATCGGCATACTCGCTGCGGATTCATCGGATCTGTATCTTGCCAAGGCTATCTATTATTTCGAGGAAGAACTCAGGGCAAACGGCTATGATTCACTTCTGTGCTGTACCGGATATGCACTGAAGGATAAAAAGGCAGCCATAGACCTCCTCATCAGCAAGAAGGTTGACGGCATCATCCTCGTAGGTTCAAATTTCGTATATCCCGATGTAGCGGATAACAAATATATCCTTAATGCCGCAGAGAAGGTTCCCGTAATGCTCCTCAACGCAGAGCTCGAAGGAAATAACATCTACTGCGTAAGCTCCGATGATTACAAAAGCATGTACAAGGCTACAGGTGAACTGATCGAATCGGGCTTTAAGAACATTCTGTATTTTTACAATTCACTCTCCTATTCCGGAGCGCTCAAGGAAAGAGGATTCCGTGATGCGATGAGGGATGCCGGCATCAGTGTTGTTGAAAGACAGCTCCAGTTCTTCGAAGGAACCAGAGAGGATGTTCACGGAATGGCTGCCCAGCTCGAGAAGACAGCTTCAGCAGGACTGAAGTTCAATGCGGTAATAGCAGCAGACGATACTCTCGGCCTCAGCGCCGTAAAATATGCCCTTTCAAAAGGATACAAGATTCCCGAAGAATTTTCGGTTATCGGATATAACAACTCAATGCTTGCAAACTGTTCAGAGCCTGAGCTTACATCAATCGACAACAAGCTCGAAACGCTTTGCCAGAAGCTCACCTCAACGCTCATGGGTGTGCTTTCCGGTGAGGAAATGCCCAAAAAGACAGTATTCAGCGGCGAGATTGTAACAAGAGGAACCACAAAAGCAAAATAAGGAGGCTTTTCAAAATGAAACCTTTTATGGATGAAGAATTTCTGCTCGAATCCGAAACGGCATCCAAGCTCTTTCACACATATGCAGAAAAAACACCGATCCTCGATTATCACTGCCACATCTCTCCCAAAGAGATTGCTGAGGACCGCAGATTTGACAACATCGCACAGGTATGGCTCGGAGGAGATCATTACAAATGGCGCTTCATGAGAAGCTGCGGGGTTGATGAGAAGTACATCACAGGTGATGCTTCAGATCATGACAAGTTCGTCATGTGGGCAAAGTGCCTCGGAAAGGCTGTTGGAAATCCTCTCTATCACTGGAGCCATCTTGAACTTCAAAGATATTTTGATTTTCACGGACATCTCTGTGAGGATACCGCCGAGGAAGTATGGGAGCTTTGCAACAAGAAGCTGGCAGAGCCTTCGATGAGTGCAAGAGGCATCATCAAAATGAGCGGCGTTACCCTTATCTGTACTACTGATGATCCTGTTGATGACCTCTGCTGGCACAAGCAGATCAGGGAAGATGCTTCCTTTGATGTAAAGGTTCTTCCCGCATGGCGTCCCGACAAGGCAATGAACATCGAGAAGCCCGATTACAAGGATTATCTGAAGAAGCTCGCTGCAGCTTCAGGAATGGATGAGATCAAAACCTGGCACGGCCTGCGTCACGCTCTCAAAAACAGAATGGAATTCTTCAAAGAGCAGGGATGTGTGATATCCGACCATGCACTCGAATTCGTTATGTACGCACCCGCTACAGAAGATGAGATTGAAGCGATCTTCCTTAAGAGACTCAACAACATTCCTCTTTCCAAGGATGATGAATATAAGTTCAAGACAGCATTCATGACATTCGTTGCAGGTGAATATGTTGCTCTCGACTGGGCTATGCAGCTCCACTACGGATGTAAGAGAGATAACAACACACGCATGTATGAAAAGCTCGGTCCCGACACAGGATATGACTGCATCAACAACAACACTCCTTCAAGCCAGTGCGCCGATTTCCTCGATTCCCTGGAAAAAGAAGGAAAGCTTCCCAGAACAATCCTGTACTCTCTCAATCCTGCAGACAACGAGTACATCGGAACCATCCTCGGATGCTTCCAGGATTCAACCGCAGTTGCCAAGATCCAGCAGGGAAGTGCATGGTGGTTCAATGATCACATCAAGGGAATGACCGATCAGATCAAGTCTCTTGCAAGCCTTGGAAATCTCTCAGGATTTGTCGGAATGCTTACAGACTCAAGATCATTTTTAAGCTATACACGTCATGAGTATTTCAGAAGGATCCTCTGCAACATCCTCGGTGACTGGGTTGAAAAGGGCAAGTTCCCCGAAGACTACAAGATCCTCGGTGAGATTGTTGAAGATGTCTCCTACTACAATGCAGTAAGATACTTCAGATTCCCTCTCGAAGATAAGAAATAATAAGAAGGCAGCACAACAAAGATACAGATAAAATATATCCCCTCTTTACCGTTCATGGTAAAGAGGGGATTTTCATTGCGCTTATGCTGTTACATGAAATCTGATGGCTGATTATTTTTCCGCAAGGTTTTCTCTTCCAAGCACTTCTGAATAACTGATATTCAACTCAATATATCCTGAAGCATAGGGTCCCATTTCGTAAGGGATGTAATAATAGACTATACCGTCTTCGGTAAACTCTATACAGCCGTTATCAGGGAATGCATATTCATACGCTGTTGCATACAGTTCATCAAGATCTTCGTATTCGTAGTAAGGAGGGAAATCATAGCTTTCATAATCTTCCACTGTTGCTTCCGCAATAAAGGTCTTGAAGTCCTCAAGTGAACCGGTATAGAAATCTGCAAATGTCAATTCCTCACCTGTCTCAAGATCAAAGAGATACTGATTTCTTGAAGGCATTCCGTGAGCACCGCCGGCGTACCAGTATCCGCTCATATCTACCGCAAGATACCTGTCGTCTATGATCTTAACATTCACTACATTAACGTCATCCGTTACAAGATACCATGAAGGATGTTCACTGTGCTCCTCGCAAGAAGAACCATAAGTATCGACGTAAGATGAATCTTCGTCATCATCTATTCCGACGAAAAACCGTGCCTTTTGTTCCAGTGCTTCATTGATCACATCGGCGTATGAAGAATATTCTGAATCCAGTATAAAATATTCCACATATTTCTGATCAAGCGGTGCACCGCATTCGCTGCAGCATGCCTCGTGAGAGCAATAACCTACTGTTCCGTAATCATATAATCCAACGGTTTTCACAAGACAGTTCAGATCCTTCAGATCAGCATCTCTGTCGGAGATATCATCGCCGTACCATCTGATCTCGCCATCCGCAAAATCTGTAGTGTAAATATGTCCGCCGAGTACTCTGAAATCGGAAACACCGGGAAGATCCAGACCCGATCCCGGTTTAGTCACACCTTCATACAAAGGAGTGGTCTCACCGTTCATATAATTGTATTCCATGACATGGTCATGCTTTATGCCATATTCTTCCTGGGACTGATAGTAATAATAATATCTCCATTCATCCCTTCCCAGGAAACCTGCAGAAGGCCATTCTTCCGTAAGCTGATAGCTCATCTTGGACTTGATATCAAGAATGTAGAGTGAAGAGGTTGAACGCTCGTAAGAATACTCGCTGTAAATAACACAATCCGGACCATAGAACTGAAGATATGCATTATCAAGTCTGTCACTTATCTTATCCAGTTTGCCCTTTGAATTCATGATGTAATAGCTGCCGTCCAGACTTCCGAAGATGAAGCCGCACTCATCCAGAGTACGCTTGAAGCAGTCCGGTTCGGATGCGTTTCTGCTCGCTCCCCGGATCATCAGTCCTGCGTTATTTGCTGCCTGAATGACATCATCGATTCCCGTTTCCTCTTCTACAAAGGAATCCTTATCCTCATCATATCTGAAACAGGTCTCGGCACATCCGGTATACCTTCCGTTTGAATCGTATTCGAGGGTGTAATCTATATAAAGACGTCCGTCATAAAAATCACAGGTAGTTGAATAATAAGAACGGCTTCCTTCCCATACCTTATAAAAACCGTGTTCATCCTCACTTATGGCATAGATGACATTTGTATACTCACGGGTATCATCCATGTATTTGTAAGTCCTGAAAAAGATGAATCCGTCGCCTTCGCATATGGCTGTGTTTTTGGAATAGTCACTGTCTTCTCCGTTATATACACGGTAAACGTCAAGGTCAGAAGCAGGAATATTTTCTGCAAGGTCCTTACGGTTCACCTCTTTTAACTGATTTCCGT
Organism: uncultured Lachnospiraceae bacterium; assembly: GCA_946631295.1. Classification (GTDB taxonomy): domain Bacteria; phylum Bacillota; class Clostridia; order Lachnospirales; family Lachnospiraceae; genus AC2028. The sequence goes on along the minus strand of CAMOZY010000006.1, from coordinate 41,067 downwards.
TTTCATCAAAGACATACATCACATCCGATGTCTGTCCGTATGAAAGAAGAACCGTCTCTCCGGAGTAACGCTCCTGTTCAGGTTCGTCTCCACCGTCTTCTCCGTCGTCCTCATCGTCATCTTCGTCATCGTCTTCATCATGATCTCTGCGATCATCCTCATCTTCGTCCTCATCGGAATCCTCAATCTCAGTATCTGATGCATCGCCGGAGGTCATGCCGCATCCTGCCAGAACACAGAATGCAAGACACAGTATCAATGTTTTTTTCAGCAATTCGATTATCTGTTTCATCATTTTTCCCTCTCAAAATATTTTCCCCGGAGGCTCACCTCCGGGGTTGATCATCATTTATCTTCCGGGATCACATTGGGTGCTTTCTTACCCTTTGCAACCATCACCTCATTGATCTTCTTCATGATCTGAAGCTTGACGTAATCGGATATTTCCTTGGATTTCATATCCTTGTAATCTTCATAATAAAGAGGCTCGAGATAGTGAACCTGAGTCGTTATCTTTTTAAGGATATTGATACCGAATGCCCTGTAGGAATCAATGAGCGCTACCGGAACTATCGGACTCTTGGCCATCATCGCAGCCTTGAAGGCTCCCGGCAGAAATTCCTGAAGAGTGTTCCTGTTATGGTAATATCCGCCTTCGGGGAAAATAATATATATCCTTCCCTCTTTAACCTCTTCCGATACGGCCTTGATACTCTTGACCTGGGATCTGAGATCGGATTTATTGAGCCTGCATCCGTCGAGGATATCTACCATCTCATCCGCAAGGGGCATCTTGGATCTGACTTCATCCATAACGACCGTGCAGGGTCTTTCATGGGAATACATGATACCGAGGGTATCGAACTTACCCTGGTGATTGGGGAACATCACATATCCGCCCTCTTTTGGAAGATTCTCGGTCCCGTAATACTTGGTCCTTATACGGCCGTTCTTCATGCACTGGATCATCATCCTCTTGATGAAGGCGTATCTTTCCTCAATGGGGAATGAATCCTTGTGCTTCAGAATGTATCTTGCCTTGATCATAAAATAGATGATCCAGGGGATAGAGACAAATACGGTTAAATAAAATCTAAGCATTTTTTCCGACGCTTTCGGAACTAAGGACATTTATCCGTCTTTTGCCCCAAACAGCGTCCCTCTCGAAAAGTTGACGATAAATATCGTAAAAGTTAAAATAAATCGGTATGATTTTATCACAACAGGAAATAGTCTTACAAACCATATGATACGTGCAGTGATATTCGATCTGGACGGAACCGTTCTGGATACGGAAAAATATTATAAAATATGCTGGCCAAAGGCCTGTGAGCATTTCGGTTTTACCCTGACAGATGAGATGTATCTTCAGCTCAGAAGCCTCGGAAGGCCGTTTGCTTATGACCGTTTCAAGGAATGGTTCGGCGATTCCTTCAACTATGACGAAGTAAGAGCCTACAGAAAGCTCATTTACGAAGATCTCGTAAAAAAGGAAGGAATCCGGGTAAAGCCCGGTGCCATAGAAGCTCTGGACTATCTTAAGAGCCGCGGCATCCTGAGGGCTGTGGCAACAGCTACCGATATGGAAAGAACAATGCGCTATCTGGGAAGCCTGAACCTTGCGGATCATTTTGACAGAATCTGTTCCGCAGCTGACTGCAAATACGGAAAGCCTGCTCCGGATGTGTATGAAAATGCCTGCAGAGAACTGGGACTGGATGCGTCTGAATGCCTTGCCGTCGAAGATGCGCCCAACGGCATCAGATCCGCACATGCAGCAGGAATAAGAGTGGTTTTCGTACCTGACGCAACAGATTCAGAGCCCGAAGTCGAACCCCTCTGCTATGCCAAAATAAAAACATTACATGATCTGCCGGAGATTATAGAAAATGAAAGATAAGTGGTACCGGACCTGGGCCGGATATGACAGATTAAAAGAAAACAGAAAGGAATTCACGGGAAATGTCATCATGGTTGTGGCAGCGGTCCTGTGTATGGGAATATCCCTTTCCTTCCTTCTTGAAACAAACCTTGGAACAGATCCTTATACCTTTATGAATGTAAGCATCTCCGAAACGATCGGATGGAGCCTCGGAAACTGGCAGCTTGTATTTAACACGGCAGTTCTTATAACGGTACTCCTCATAACAGGCATCAAGATGATCGGCCCCGGTTCGATTGCTAACATGGTGCTGATCGGATATACCGTCGACCTGTGCAGATGGATCCTTCACCATCTGGTTCCGGAAGGTTTCTTCATGGGTCCCATAGCAAGGCCCGTGACTTTTATCCTCGGACTCTTTGTTTTCCTGGTAAGTGCTGCGGTCTACATGAATTCCAAAATGGGACTTTCTCCATACGATGCCCTTGGCAAGATAATCTGCAATGCCGCAGGAGGACTTCCTTTCTTTATCGTAAGAATTGCATTTGATACCATGGCTGTCGCCATCGGTCTTATCTTCGGAGACATCCCCAGCATAGGAACGATCCTCATGGCGATATTCCTCGGCCCTATGATCACATGTGTCGGTTCATTCATGGATAAGCATATTTTCAAAAAAAGCGGAGAAAAGAAATGAAACTTTGGGAAATGAGATACGGTGATGAACCGGTTAACGGAAGAATGTTTCTTCTCAGATTTTTTAAAAAGATACATGTAGTGCTGATCTCCATGATACTCGGTGCGGCTATCGTATGTGCATGGCACGTGATTTACAGATTGTCTTCTCCCAAAATGTACATGGCTGAAAGCGATGTATATCTGGAGTACATTCCCGAAGCAGGTTCCAACGATCTCATCTATTTTAATCAGTACACATGGGAGCAGATGTCTCATGACAGTGCTGTGATCGATGAGATAATAAAAGCAGATCCTTCGCTTGATCCTTCGGTTGTAAGAGATTCATTCCTTGCAACGCTCAAGGCTGATGTCAAGGTGCTTACTCTTCAGGTAACCAATCAGGATCCGGACATGAGCATGCGCATAATGAAAGCATCGATTGAAGGTATTTCCGCTTATGCCGCAAGCCTTCCCGAGATTCTTTCCGTAAGAGTAATAGGAGAAGCAATAAGTGCTGATCCGGTGCCTCTTGATATCAGAGCCTTTCGTGCAGTGATCCTCGGTGCCATTATCGGTCTTTTCATATCCTGCCTTGTACTTTCAATCCGTATTCTTTCAGATGACAGGATCATTCTTCCCGAAACAATAGAGAAAAGATATCATCTGCCCGCTGCAGGAACAATGACTTCCTCAAACCTTGATGAAACTCTTTCAGATCTTGCCGGAGATGATGGCTTCATTATAGCTTCAACGCTTTCTGACACTGCTGTCAGCAGGCTGATCGAAGACCTCAAAGCAAAAGGGACAATGCCGGAAGCAAAGGGACTAAGTCTTGCCGATACCGAAATCAAAGGACTTGCTGAAACTGTAAAGTCTGCAGGAAAACCCATTGTTTATATTTTCTCTTCGCTTGTATCGCCTCAGGCCGATGAACGTGCACTGTCCTTTTTAAGCAAATATGAAAAGGAGCCTATGTGTGCGATACTCACCGATTCCGATGATGCACTCATAAGAGCATATTACATCGGAAAAAGATCAAGATTTGCAGAGGACGCTGCTAAAAAGAATAGATAAATTCAAAAGTGAACAAGTGGACGTTTACTTAAGTTCACCGGTCAATAAACATAAGAACCCATGTTAACATACGGATTATTCTTATATCTGTTTCTCACAGCTTCGGTAGTATTCCTGGGATTTGGTATATGTACCGCAGGAGGAAGAGAAGCAGATCTTAAAACTCCATATACATCGAAACTGACCGTAAGGAACCGTATCCTTGCAGTCAGCATTTTTGTGCTGCTTTCCGGAGTATCAGTATGCAGGATAGCTGTAGGAAACGATTACTGGGTTTACAGGGATAATTTCAATCTGATAGCGCAGGACAGATATGTCAGTTACGAACCGGGATTCAGGATCATTGTAAAGATCATCCAGTGGTTTTTAAGATACGATAACTATCTTCCAATATTTGCATTCTTTTCTTTAGTGACCGTAGCACTTATGGTTAAGGGAATCTATGACCAGAGTGAGTGGTTCGTTTTTTCACTTTTCATATTCATGACTGCAGGATACTATTTCGGAAGTCTCAACAACGTAAGATATTATCTTGCCTTATCCGCAGCGCTTTATTCGATCAAATTTGTCCTGAGTAAAGACTATATCAAATTCATCGCTGTAATATGTGCGGCGGCATTCTTCCATAAATCGGTACTCATTGTAATTCCGCTCTATCTTCTTGCCACAATAAACTGGAACTGGATCGGCCATTTCCTCATAAGCCTTTTCTCAGCATCCCTTCTGTTCCTTCCCGGACTGTACAGAAAGATAATCTTTATATTCTATCCCTTCTATGAAGGATCGATGTTTGATACCGGAGCAACCAGCATCACCAACATCGCCAAGGCTGCTGCGGTCTTCTGTTTTGCACTCATCTACTGTAAAAAGATTTTTGACGAAGAAGATCACAGGCTGAAATTCGGATTCTACTGTAATCTCTGGGCACTGCTCCTTTATACTTTCTGTTCATTCATGCCGGAGATATCAAGAATAGGCTTTTATCTGAACATCACGAACATATTCTTTATCCCTTCACTTATTCTCAGGATAGAGGATAAGAAAAAAAGAAATATCTGGACCGTACTTATCTGCGGTGCCTTCATATTATTCTTCATGTTCTTCCTTAAGAGTGCGTACAACACCGACTCAAGGATACTTCCGTATTACAATTGGATATTCCAGTAAACCGGATATTCCGGTAAGAAAAAGCCGGGGCATATGACCCGGCTTTTAATCATATAAACTTTTCCTTCATCTGAAAGTACTGTCTCTTCTCTATCATCTCTTCCTTGGTCTCAAGACACTCCTTAATGACATTACTGATATTAAGGAATTCATTGACAAGATCCGGATCAAACTGGGTTCCGCTGCCTGATGCAATGTAAGCCATACTCTTTTCGTGAGAAATAGGTTCCTTGTACGGTCGCTTGGAGGTCATCGCATCATAGACATCCACTATAGCCATTATGCGGGCAAGAAGCGGGATTTCCTTTCCCTTAAGTCCGTATGGATAACCGGTTCCGTCCCATCTTTCATGATGTGATTTGGCTATCTGACTTGCTATATTTGCAAACTCCTTATCAGGTATTCTCTCCTCCAGATAATCGAAGAGTTCTCCGCCTATCACGGCATGAAGCTTCATATTGTCGAATTCATCAGACGACAGTGACGAAGGTTTCTGAAGAACCGCATCCCTTATCGCAATCTTACCGACATCATGAAGAGGTGCACACCTGCATGCCTTCTTTACAACCGTAGGCGGCAGATAATCCTTATATTTGGCCAGAGTCTTAAGATGACTGATAAATGCGGCATAATAGATGGATGTATTTTTCAGGTGAACACCCGTCACTCCATCCCTTGATTCAACAAGTCCCGCAAAAGAAACCGTGACCAGATCGTACATCTGCTCCATTTCTTCTATCTTCTTATCAACTCTTTCCTCAAGATCCTTCTTATACAGTGAGAGCTCAATCTGAGTCTGAATACGCTTTTTCATTACCATGGGAACAAACGGCTTGGTAATGTAATCAACTATACCCAGCTGAAAGCCTTCCACTTCTGCTTCGGGACTTGTATCTGCGGTGAGAAAAATTACGGGGATTCCCTTATAAGCCGGAATGGATTTCAGTTTCTTCAGCACCTCGATACCATTCATATCCGGCATGACAATATCGAGAAGGATCAGATCCGGTACAATGCTCTTAAGCAATTCAAAAGCCTCTTCACCGGAAGTTGCCTCGAACAGTTGATATTCGTCTTCGAGCACGGAACGTGCTGTTGCATGATTAAGTGCTACGTCATCTATCATGAGTATGGTTCTTTTATCACTCATATATTATCCTCTCGGCTTAACACAGATGCAGCATCGAACATTTATAAATCAATTATACATGTTTTCCCTGAAAACTCATATCTATTTATGACATAACATGTCTGTTTTTTGTTGCCGTATCAATCCTTATTTCAACACGATATCAACGGAATCAACATTTCTTTTTCGCTGCTTTTTCTTCTAAATTAATGCAGTATTGTAAATAAAAGTCCTGCGTGCTATTATTTTATGCGGTGTTTTTGGCAGATCATATCTGTATTTAACTATATTTTTTCTAAGGAGACATATCATGAGTAAGAATTTTGCGGATCTGCTCTCACAGGTTAAGAACCTTGAGAAGCAGAAGTTGGCTGTTGCTGTAGCTCAGGATGCACCTGTGCTCGAAGCTGTAAGAGAAGCACACAGAATGGGAATTATTGATGCCATTCTGGTAGGTGATGAGGATCAGATCCGTGCCATCGGTAAAGATCTCGACATGAGACTTGATGAGTATGAGATCATCGATGTTAAGGATCCCGTTGAAGCTGCACTCAAGGCTGTAAGCTTTGTTCACGAGGGCAAGGCTGATATGTACATGAAGGGCCTTGTTGATACCAAAACCTTCCTTAAGAGCGTTCTCGACAAGGAAGTAGGCCTCAGAACCGGAAAGCCTCTCTCTCATGTATGCGTATTTGAACTTCCCGGCATTGACAGACTTCTGTTCCTTACAGACGTTGCATTCATGCCCTACCCCACTCTTGAAGATAAGGTAGCGATCATTGACTACACCGTTGAAGTTGCCAATGCATGCGGAGTCGTAAATCCCAAAGTAGCACCCCTTGCCGCTGTTGAAGTTGTTAACCCCAAGATGCCCGAGACCGTTGAAGCAGATGAGCTTCGTAAGATGAATGAGGAAGGCAAGATCACCGGATGTGTCGTAGACGGTCCTCTTTCACTCGATATCGCTCTTTACGAGGAAGCTGCAAAGGAAAAGAAGGCAACTGACAGACCCTGCGCTGCATCTGCAGACATTCTTCTCTTCCCCAACATCCACGCAGGAAATCTTGTTTATAAGTCAATCGTTCACATGGTACCCGGTGCCAAGAACGGCAACATTCTCACCGGAACAAAGGCTCCCGTTATCCTTACCTCCAGATCCGATACCAAGGAAGTCAAGGTTAACTCCATCGCCCTTGCTGCAGTCGTTTCAGATCAGATGAAAAAGATGAATAAATAAGGAGAAAGCTATGGCACTTAAGAGTCTTATAATCAATCCCGGTTCCACCTCAACCAAGGTAGGTATCTTTGAGGATGAGACCTGTGTAATGGACGAAACACTTCGTCACTCAACCGAGGAGATCTCCCAGTATCCCTCGATCATCGCTCAGAAGGATTTCAGAAAGAATATCATTCTCGATTTCCTCAAGAACAGCAATATTGATGTTAATTCTTTTGATTTCATCGTAGGAAGAGGCGGACTTCTCAAGCCCATCCCCGGCGGAACCTATGAAGTGACTGATGCAGTCATCAAGGATCTTGAGATTGGTGTCCAGGGTCAGCATGCAAGTAACCTTGGCGGCATCCTTGCCAAGGAGATTGCAGACGGCATCGGCAAGAAGGCATTCATCGTTGACCCCGTTGTTGTTGACGAGCTCTGTGATGTTGCACGTATCTCCGGTATGCCCGAGTGCCCCAGAACTTCCATCTTCCACCCTCTTAACCAGAAGGCTGTTGCAAGAAGATATGCCAAGTCCGTGGGAAAGAAGTACGAGGACCTCAGACTTGTTGTTGCACACCTTGGCGGCGGTGTTTCGGTAGGTGCTCATGAGTACGGCAAGATCATCGATGTTTACAGTGCATTCGAAGGTGACGGAGCTCTTTCACCCGAAAGATGCGGCGGTCTTCCTACCGGCAAACTCATCAGACTCTGCTACTCAGGCAAGTATTCAGAGGCAGAGATGCTCAAGAAGGCTACAGGCCAGGGCGGATTCAATGCATATCTCGGAACCAACGATGCAAGAGAAGTAATGAAGAGAATGGACGAAGGCGATGAGCAGGCTAAGATCGTTATGGAAGCATTCATCTTCCAGGTCTGCAAGGATATCGGAGCTGAGTCAACCGTTCTCAAGGGAGATGTTGACCAGATCATCATCACCGGCGGCATCGCTTATAACGAGAGAGTTACCAAGGCAATGATCGAAAGAGTCGGAAAGATTGCTCCCGTAACCGTTTATCCCGGAGAGGACGAGCTTCTCGCACTTGCTCAGGGCGGACTCAGAGTCATGAACGGTGAAGAGGAAGCTAAGGTTTACGCATAAGTCTTCCATATCAGAATATTAAAATAGGGGCTGTCGTTTTAGTTGATCAGATCAAAACGACAGTCCCTTTATTTTTTCTCCGTTTTTTTCAGTCTGCTACAGGCTCACTCCCAGAGCTTTGCCCTTGCCTCTGCAGTAAGTGCACTGCGCTGATCATAGAAAAGTCCGGTGGATGCGGTTCCCTTGGTAACATAGAATCTGTCGCTTCCGTCGAACTTTACAACTTCAAGGTTTACCTTATTTCCGCCGGCATTGCTTTCCACATAATATACGACGCACAGTCTGCCAAGTTGTTTCAAGCTCTGTTCATTAATGCTTTCTGTATTAGGCTTGTTGTAATGAAGCTGTACCGTAAGAGGCACCTCCGGATGAAATCCGTTCTTTGCTTCAGCTCCCGCAAAATAAGCCCTTGGAAGCCATCTGTAATCATCATCCCTGAGTCTTTCATTAAAATAGGTATCCCAGCCTGCCTTTCCGGACAGTCCGCCCTCAGTAAATCCTCTGCCATATGGCTCGATATCAGCAAAGAGGTATTTCATCATACTCATTCCGATATCGTAATCTGCGGTAAGACAGAAAACGCTGTAAACCCAGTACGCCGCAACAGATCCGGGATCCGTCACATCAACCGCTGCCTTGAGTTCTTCAAGACTTTCCGGCTCCTTAGTAATTGTAACGGTCCTGTCCTGTGCCCATGCAGGATTTAAGCCGTTTGCATCCATGCCGCTCTTTGCGCCGCTCCCGTTTTCATCAGATACACGGCTCATTGCTTTATCAAGTAATCCCATCTCATCCTCCTCTTAGAAACGTCAACTGTTCGTACCAATCATGATTCCAATCTGATATTTTAATCAGGATCGGTATTGTTTCCTTTTTCTATTTTAATATGTATCACGCTGCATATCCATGTATTTTTCCAAGCCTATCCGGAAATTTTACACAATATTACCCATGATTTTTCCAGTCATCTGTCAATATTTACTGTCGACATTTACTCCGGGGCGTACTATGATGGTGTATTGACTCCGTCAGTAAAGAAGGTTTTAAAGTGAATTCAGAAATAAAGAAAAACAGCACATACCCGGTCAATCCGATCACCGAGGGAAATATTGGGAAGGAAATGATAAAATTCTTTCTTCCCCTGATGCTTGGCACATTTTTCCAGCTCCTGTACAACACTGCCGATTCCGTGATCGTAGGACGTTTTGTCGGAAAGGAAGCACTGGCTGCAGTAGGCGGTTCAGCTGCCATATTAGTCAATGTCTTTGTCGGAGGCCTTACCTCGCTTTCATCCGGAGCAACCGTCATAATCGGTCAGTACTACGGAGCAGGAAAAAAGGAAGAAGTATCAAAATCCGTACACACCGGAATGGCATTTGCGATCATACTTGGTATCATCATAACCGCAGCCGGTATTCCCACTGCAGGAATGATGCTCGAAGCCATGAAGACCACACCCGAATCACTTTATGATTCAACCATCTACCTGAGCATCTACATGGCAGGCATGATACCGAATCTCGTTTATAACATGGGAGCCGGTATTCTCAGAGCGATCGGTGATTCAAAGCGCCCTCTTCTGTTTCTGATAATCTCTTCAATCGTAAATATCATACTGGACCTTATCCTTGTTCTGGGACTTGGTCTTGGAGTATTTGGTGTCGCACTTGCAACCATCCTTTCACAGGCGCTGAGTGCGGTATTGACTCTGTATGTCCTTATCAGAACAAACGACTGTTACAGACTGTATCCGAAAATGATAAAGATCCACTCCTTCTATCTTAAAAGGATACTGATGATAGGCATTCCCTCAACAGTTCACTCCCTCACATATACTGCATCCAATCTCATCATACAGATAGCGGTCAACGGATTCGGAACAGACACTGTTGCTGCATGGGTTGCAACCGGCAAAACAGACCAGATCTACTGGATGGTCACACAGTCTATGGGAATCACCATATCAACCTTCGTCGCACAAAACTATGGCAAGGGTAACATGGCCAGAGTTAAAAAGAGCATAATAAACGGCGGAATCTATGAGACCATACAGACACTTCTGATCCAGGCAGGCCTTCTTACAATAGGACCTTTTGTACTCAGATTCTTTTCTGAAGATGAGGCAGTACTTGGAATCGCTCTGTATATGCTTAAGTTCTTCGCAATCTTCTATTTCACATTCATAATGATAGAAGTCTGTTCGGGTGCGATAAGAGGAATGGGAAACGCGACAGGCCCTATGGCGATAAGCGTATTCGGAGTCTGCGGAATAAGGATTCTGTGGATATTCACGGCATTCAGATATTACGGTTCAATGACAGTCCTCATGGCTTCATACCCGATCTCATGGGGCATAAGTTCAATCATCTCAGTAACATACCTTATTATATTCCTTCGTCTGAAGACGAAAAAAAATACCGATAAACCGAAAGGAAAGAAAATGATCTATCTCTGTCTGATACTCTGCATTATTGCAGTCCTCAGCATCCTGTATGGAATAACGGTAATGCTCGCAAACTCCGGATCAAAGTTTTTCCTTTGCTGGATTGCAGGCGGACTGTTCCTTATAATGGTATCCTTCCTTTACTATAAGGGACTGTTACAGCAGATGCCAAAAGCTGCAAAGATCATCTTCTCGGTGATCATTGCTCTCGGCATCCTGTATGTCGTGATAACACAGTGTATGGTTTTTTCAGGCTTCAAAAAAACCACAGCTAAAAATCTCGATTATATCATTGTTCTAGGTTCACAGGTTAAGCCCTCAGGTCCTGCATTAGTAACAAGATACAGACTTGATGAAGCATACAGATATGCTGCAGAAAATCCCGAAACTATCATTATAGTATCAGGCGGACAGGGTTCGAATGAACCTGCAAGTGAAGCTTCAGTCATGAGAGATTATCTGATAGCAAAGGGAATTGACGAAAGCAGGATCCTTATGGAAGACAAGTCGACCAACACTTCCGAAAACCTGCAGTTTTGTTCTACGCTTTATCCGGAATTAACTGACAGCAGTGTCGGAATTGTATCGAGTAACTTCCATATATTCAGAGCTCTCGCAATAGCAAGAAAAAGCGGATACTCCGATATTTACGGAATACCCGCTCATTCAGTAATTCTCTATCTTCCCAATAACTGTATCCGTGAAAGTGTAGGGATACTGAAGGATTTCCTAATGGGAAATCTGTAACTCAAGGTATGAATCTTTCTTCCACATCAGGGTTTCACTCTATATAACCACCGTAAAAGTAATACTCCTGTCACCTTCAGAGGTTACTGTAATCTGTCCATGATGTGCTTCTGCTATTGCACGTGCAACAGAAAGCCCTATACCAAAGCCTCCGGTTTCTGAGTTTCTGGAAGAATCCGTTCTGTAGAATCTGTCAAAAACACGATCGAGCATTGCTTTTTCCATAACGTCTTCCGTATCATTCGTAACTTTTATGACTGCCTGTTTTCCACTTGTATAAAGTCTGAAACTTATCTGTTTTTCTTCGGGACAATATTTTACTGCATTATCAAGAAGGATACTTATAAGTTCATAAACAGCCTTTCTGTCGCATGTTATGTGGACTCCTTCTTCTATTTCAGAAGTAAACATCCTGTTCCTGATCATTGCGAGAGATTTTATGGAATCGACTGCATCAGCAGCAAGTTTAGAAAAGTCTGTTTCTTCCATGACAAGAACCGAGCTTCCCTCTTCCATTCTCGACAGGGTAATAAGATCATTGGTCAGTTCGGTCAGCCTGTCAGTTTGTTTTGCAATATCCGAAAGCCATTCATTATCCTCTCCCGTCTCCATTCCGAGAACTTCTGCATCAGCCTTAATTATTGCAAGTGGTGTTTTGATTTCATGACCCGCATCCGATATGAATCTCTTCTGCTTGTCATAAGCCTCAGCAACAGGCCTTACAGCGACTCCTGATACAATATAAATGAACACTCCAACAACCAGTAATGTCAATAATGACAGTATTATACTGTTATTCCTGAAATTCCTGAAATTCGCCAGGCTCGCCCCTCTGTCACAGAATATGACCAGCTTTTCTCCATCAGAGGAGCTCTTACACAGATATCTGTATTCCCCGATAAAACCCTCCGAATTTCCATCATCAGATACTCTTCCTGCAAGTTCAATCGCCATATCTTCTGAAACTGCCGATACCCTTTTTGTATCAACCGAAGTTACATTCCCGTCAGAATCATACCTTACGGTAAAATATCTGGTCTCATACGCAATCTCGGGAGAATCTATCCTCTCTCCACGTCTCTCCTCCGGTGGTTTTGCCTGCACAGGTTCCTCATTTCCCGGCTTTGTCATTCTGTCCGGAAATGTCCCATCATTGTCGGCAAGCATTCTCAATACCTTGTCGGAATCTTTGACCACATTAAGATAGTTACTGATATTGATTCCGCCTACAAGCACCACAAGAACTGCCATAGCGGACAAAAATGAAGTCATTATGAATTTTAAACGAAGTTTTCTGATCATATCCCGCTCTTATAATGTCCACTATTCATCAGTTTCCAGACTATAACCTGCATTTCTTGTGGCTTTGATCCTTACATTGGCCCCTATCTGGATAAGTTTCTTACGAAGGTATGAAAGATTTGTCCATACAATGTTGCTGTCGCCCTCAAAATCCAATCCCCATATCTTATCAAAAAATCTTTCAGTAGTTATAAGCATCTGCGGATTTGACATAAGATATTCCATAATCTGAAACTCCTTGGATGACAGCTTCACACTGCCTGTGGGCGATGAAAGATCAAAGCTGGCCCTGTTAAGAGTTATATTTCCGTATTTCAGTTCATTGCCTTCAGCCGGAGTATTCTTCCTGGTCATGGCCCGGAGCCTTGCAAGAAGTTCTTTGCCTTCAAAAGGCTTGGTAAGATAATCGTTTGCACCAAGATCAAGCCCTTCAACCTTATCATCCACCTGAGATTTTGCTGTGAGCATCATTACCGGTATCTGTACACCCTTTGCCCTGATACGCTTAAGTACCTCGAATCCATCCAATCCGGGCATCATTACGTCAAGGATTGCCAGATCATAATCCCCACCGGTTATATAATCCAGTGCATCCCGTCCGTTGTAAACCGCATCAACTGAATAATTATTCTTGGTAAGAATGGCGGTCAGGGCTCTGGACATTGACTTTTCATCTTCCGCAAGAAGTACCCTCATATTGGCACAGCTCCTTTCAGGAAAGTAACAATTCAGGCAGAGCAATGAAATTTTCACTGCTCTACCTGTTCATTATCTCATAAATCATCTGCTGTTAGTAAGATATTTTAATCATGTCATGGTCTCATTCCACCCTGACCAAATTCTCCACTCTGGTTAAATCCACCGCCCTGGCCAAAGCCTCCTTCAGGCGGTTCAGGAAAACTGCCATCACTCTGGAATCCTCCTCCAAAGCCACCCATGCCACCGGGTGCTCCACCCATAAACTGATTGGGTATCTCATCAACCTCTTCACCATTTACTATCAGAGTGCCTCCGTTTAATTCAGCCTTTCCGTCGTAATCACATGACGACTGTCCTGTAATACTGATCATACCACCATTTATGATCAGGTCACCGTTGGAATCAATACCGTCGGTATCACCCTGACCCATTACTATTGTGATATTGCCGCCGTTTATCTCTACTCTGACATCAATGTCATCCACCTTCTGTGCTGCATTTATGCCGTCATCCGAAGCATTTATGCTGATATCACCCTCGTTAATGACTATGCTTGTAGCCTCAAAGCCCTCGGCAGCATTAATATCAATAGTACCTCCATCAATCTGTATCGACATATCAGCATGGATTCCGTCATCAACAGCTTCTATCGTAAAAGTTCCTCCAGAGATAACCAGTTCATCATTCACATTTATACCATCATCGGAAGCCGTGATATTCAGTACTCCGCCATATATAGAAAGACTATCCTTAGATACAATGCCTTTTCCTGCAGGTGATGTTATGGTCAGACTTCCGTTTCCGGAAATCACCAGATCACTCTTCGAATATATTACCGCATCTGTTTTTTCATCTTCAGCATCTTCAAAGCTGCCACCATTAGTTAATGTGGAATCTCCAACGAGGACCAGATTGACCGTACCGACTGAGGCAACATATACAGGAGCGGACTCCTTGCAGTTTAGACTGACATTATCCAGTATAAGAGTCACATCTTCATCGTCATCAACATCTATAACTACAGAGCAGTTTTCAGAAGATCCCTTAAGCCTATACGTACCGCCTTCAGTGATTGTATACGTGCCGGTCCTGCCATCAAGATCTATTACCTCTGCTGAATCGATCTCATCATCTGTAACCTCATCCGCTAATGTTAGACCCGAAATGGAATCGTCTGTCATTTCTGCTTCAGCAGCTTCTACTGTTGCATTCCCGAATATATTTATATTTTCCCCGGAGGCGCTGCATCCGGTTACCAACATTGCACTTACAATAGATATCATCATCATATTTATAAAATGTTTTTTCTTCATAATGATCATCTCCTTTACATTAATCCATGTACTTACTTAAAGTTCTGCTGCTTCATGTCGTTTCAACGACGAAACCGCTATCTCAAGGTTTCCATTCCTGCATCTAAGCTTATCGATAAACTTCTTTTCACAATCAGCGGATTTGAGAACCACATCATAATCCAGTTTAAACATGGAACCCATATTTGAAGTCTTAGCTGAAAGGAGTGAATGTTCAGTAGTAAACTCCTCGAATATCTCGTCAAATACTCCCGTATAATCCAGATTCTCGGGTATTGTTATTCTGAGGCTTCTTGTCAGTTCAACCTTTTTATCACTCCCAAGATCCATTGCCCTGTAAAGCACCGTCACCGCTATCATGATCAGTTCGAATATAAGAGCATAAAATACATAACCCATTCCTGTGAGAAGTCCGATAGTCATTGCCATAAAAAGATTTGCTATCTCTCTGGCCGTTCCCTGGGCAGATCTGAATCTTACAAGACTGAATGCTCCGGCCACAGCGACTCCTGCTCCGATATTTCCGTTAACTGCCATTATAACCACGCATACTATTGCGGGAAGAAGTGCCAGTGTAACGATAAATCCCTTGCTTGATCCGTTATCTCCCATACTCATCCTTGCCAGAATAAATCCAAGTATCAGAGCAGAAAGAATAGGGACTATGAATTGTATTATTGAAATATCTGCATTTCCTACTATTGAACTAATGATCGTATTAAGCATATCTTAACCTCCGTTTCATATTGTTTGAGTTTTCAACTAAATTGTCCGTGTAGTACATTCCGTATTTGGAAAAAGAAGTCTTATCAATATCATTCTCTCTCAGAAAGCTTATAAGCCACATCGGTAGTGATGAGCTTACCTTTACTTCCAGGATATTCATTCCGCTTTCCAAGATCGGTGTTCCGTAAATCCCCTGTCTGAGTGAAAGCCCGCTGCTTCTTCCGATGATATTTGAATCAAGTGTGATCCTTGTATCGGAATCATCCAGAGGATAGAACGCTTCCCTTTCGTATGACAGAAATACTTTCGGCTGAAGTCCTTCGTAGAAATTCCTGAAGTACTCTATCTCATTTTCAATCTGTGATCCTCCCGACTGCTTTTCGCCTTCCGCAAGCCATTCCATTGCCAGATTTTCCGGAAGAGCTATCCTTCTTTTATAGACAACCGATTCGTATTTTTTCTTTAGTTCCACAAAAACCTCTTCATTGCCTTTTACCTGTGAATAACTCCTGATCCTTAGTTTTTCCTTATATACCGGCTTATCCAGAGATGTTCTTATAAGTCTGTAATTATCTGTGTCAAAATATATATTCCGAATGATAGTGTGACCGAATCCGTCTATCTTCATCCTGCCATCCATCTCATTCATGAGAGCATCTCTCTGTCTGTCATCAAGCAGGTATTTGATCTCATATCTTTTAAATACTGTCTGGTAACTCATATATCTGTCCTCCGTTTCTGATGTCAGTATAAAAAGCGAACCTTAACTGAACCTTAAAACGGAACAATTTTTTGAAAACAAAAAACGTCTGCCGTTTCGACAGACGTTTTTCGAAAAGTGATCAGTTTACTCAACAGCGTTGATCATCGCAAGTACCGCATCCCTGATTGAAGTATTTACAGCTAGTGCTTCTTTTCTGGATGCCTGTCTTGTATAGAAATAAAATTTTATCTTAGGCTCAGTTCCGGAAGGTCTTATTGCAAACCATGTATCCGGATCATCCAAGAAGAATCTGAGTGCATTGGTTCCTGGTATCTTATTATCGGGATGTCTGATATCCTCTCCGCCATCCTTATAGTCAATCAGTTTTACAACCTTTTTACCTGCAATTTCAGAAGGAGGACATTTTCTTACATATTCCATCATCCTCGCTATCCTCTTAGAGCCTTCGATTCCTTCAAGAACAAGATTCGGTTCATCTTCGGCATAATATCCGTATTTTTCATACAGATCCATAAGCACCTGATACAAGGTTTTTCCGCTCTTCTTTTTATAATATGCAGCAGCCTCTGCGACAAGCATTCCCGCACTTATTCCATCCTTGTCCCGTATATCCGGGCATGCGGCGTATCCAACCGATTCTTCATATCCAAAGAGATACCTTTCGTATTTCTTCTCCAAAAACGGGATCAGTCCGCAGATGTTTTTAAAACCGGTAAGCGATTCATACATTTTAACTCCATAGCTTTCAGCCATGACTGCAGACATTGTAGATGTAACTATGGATTTAACCATAGCTCCGTTCTCCGGAAGAGTACCGGCATCCTTCATTCCATCAAGTATATAGTTTACAAGGATATAACCTGTCTGATTACCATTAAGGGGAAGATATTCTCCATTGTCCATAAGAAGTTCTATCGCGAACCTGTCTGCATCCGGATCTGTTGCCATAAGAAGTTCAGCACCGGTTTTCCTGCCAAGTTCCTCTGACAGCTTAAAGGCTTTCGGATCTTCAGGATTAGGATACCCAACCGTCGTAAAATCAGGATCCGGGTCTTTCTGTTCTTCCACTATACTGATATTGGTAAAGCCTCTTTCTGACATGACTGTCATAAACGGGATGCTTCCTGTCCCGTTAAGAGGAGTGTAGACTATCGGTATGGAAAGATCCAATTCACCTTCTTTGTGTATTGCCAACCCCTCTACTCTCTTAATGTATTTTCTGTCATATTCCTCTGAAAGAACGATTATCTTATCTTGCGAAACATACATTTCATATGCTTCATCAAGTCTGACATCCAGCGCGGTTATTCCCTTTATGCCGGAAAAATAATCAACAGCTTCAATACATTCTGTCATGCCATCGGCAACCGATGAGCTCACCTGACACCCATCTGTCCAATATGCCTTGAATCCGTTATATTCTCTGGGATTATGTGATGCAGTTATATTGATTCCTGCAATACATTTCAGATGTCTTACCATATAAGCAAGTTCAGGAGTCGGACGAAGTGAAGGAAATGTATATGCTTTGATTCCGTTTGTTGCAAGAATCACAGCCGTCATACGTGAAAATTCGGATGAAAAATGCCTGGGATCATGTGCTATTACCACTCCAATGTTACATGCATCTTCACCGGATTTCTTAATATAATCAGCAATTCCCTGTGCTGCACGTCCAACAGTGAATCGATTCATCCGGTTTGTTCCTACGCCTATTTTTCCGCGAAGCCCGGCTGTACCAAAAGAAAGATCCTTATAGAACCTGTCTTCAAGATCTGATTCATCACTGATAGCCTCTAGTTCCGCATACAAAGGATCCTCCTTTTCAAGACTATTTTTCCAGAGCAATGCAATATCGGAATAACTCATAACCGCCTCCTGTAAAAGCATCACAAATGTCACATCAGTTATACGGATATTGTACCACAATTACTTTTTCAAATGCTCCTTAACCAGGATCACATCACAATATGATCATTATCGCCCAGTTGAAAATGCATCCGAACAGATGATTTGGAAGATAATACTGGTATAGCAATCGGAAAAACAGGTACATTAACCATAAAATACCCTCATAGTAATCGGTTGACTTGAACCATCCATAATATATAATAAAATAGTTAGAGTGTTTTAGGAATTAAGGAAACGATAATCCTTAGAATGGAGCAATATGGTCAAAAAGATACTTTCAGAGGTCAAAGAGTACACTCTTCCTTCCATCCTGACACCTCTATGCATGATACTTGAGGTAGCCATGGAGATGGTGGTGCCTTACCTTATGGCTTCAATAATCGACGACGGCGTATATGCCGGAAACATGAACCACATCATGAAGATCGGACTCTTCATGGTAATAGCCGCAATCATAGGTTTTATAGGCGGTATCCTTGGCGGAAGATTCGGTGCGGTTGCATCCACCGGACTTGCTAGAAATCTCAGAAAGTCAATGTATGAAAACATACAGACCTTCTCTTTTTCCAATATCGACAGATTCTCAACTTCAAGTCTCATCACGAGACTCACAACAGATGTAACGAATATCCAGAATTCGTACCAGATGATCCTGAGAATGGCCATGCGTGCACCTGCAAGCCTTATCGCCGCAATGTGCATGGCTTTCTACATTAATGCCCGCATTGCAAGGATCTATCTGATTGCAGTCATCATACTCGCCATCTTCCTTATTTTCATTATGATGAGTGCTACCAAAATTTTCAGACAGGCTTTTCCGAAATACGATGAACTGAATGAATCTGTTCAGGAGAATGTTTCCGCCATCCGTGTCGTAAAAGCATACGTCCGTGAGGATGAACAGATTTCCAGATTCAAAAAAGCTTCGAAGGCAATATACGATATCTTCTGCAAGGCAGAGGGCAAGGTTGTTTTAAACGGTCCCGTCATGACCCTGACCGTATACACCTGTATCCTTACGATAAGCTGGATCGGTGCAAAGATGATCAGTGTCGACGAGCTTACAACCGGCGAACTCATGAGTCTTCTTACCTACTGCATGAACATACTCATGAGTCTGATGATGCTGTCCATGATCTTCGTAATGATCACCATGAGTGCAGCAAGTGCCGAAAGAATCGTTGAAGTTCTGAATGAGGAAACAGATCTTAAGAATCCCGAGAAACCAGTTACCGCCGTAAAGGACGGATCTGTAAGATTTACCAATGCAGCCTTCGCTTATAATTTCGATAAAGGCGGAAAGCCCGTCCTTGAAAACATCAATCTCGACATAAAGTCCGGCGAAACTATAGGTATCATGGGTGCAACCGGTTCTTCCAAATCCACCCTCGTCAGCCTTATCAGCAGACTGTATGACGTTACCGAAGGAAGCGTAAGTGTCGGCGGCGTGGATGTAAGGCAGTATGATCTTGAAACTCTAAGAAATGCTGTATCAGTAGTGCTTCAGAAAAACCAGCTCTTCTCGGGAACAATCCTTGATAACCTCCGCTGGGGCAAGGAAAATGCAACCGAAGAAGAATGTATAAACGCGTGCAAAATGGCATGCGCAGATGAATTCATCAGCAAAATGCCGGATGGATACAATACCCGTATCGAACAGGGCGGCAACAATGTATCCGGAGGTCAGAAACAGCGTCTATGTATCGCAAGGGCACTCCTCAAGGATCCCAAGATACTCATACTCGACGATTCTACCTCAGCGGTAGATACCGCAACAGATGCCAGGATCCGAAAGGCTTTCAGGACCCAGATCCCAGGTGTCACCAAGTTCATCATCGCACAGAGGATCTCCAGTATTCAGGATGCAGACAGGATCATCGTTCTTGAAAACGGTCATGTAAATGGCATCGGAACACATGATGAACTGCTTAAGAATAACGAGATATACCGCGAGGTATATGAATCCCAGACCGGCGGTGCCAGGGATTTCGATGAAACGGAGGTGGGTTAAATGCCGGGACCAAGAGGTAATATGCTCGGAAGGCCCATGCCCAAGGCAAAGGACCCCGGGAAAATGTTCAGACGTATAATGGGTTATGTAATGAAGGATTATGCCCCTCACTATTTTGCCGTGATCGTGTGCATTATCCTGTCAGTACTTTGCTCTCTCCAGGGAACTCTCTTCATGAGGGAACTGATAGATAAGTACATAACTCCTTTCCTTCTCGATAAAAATGCATTTCCGAATTTCGAACCGCTGGCACATGCGATAGCCAGAGTTGCCTGCTTCTATGCGATCGGAGTTATAGCAAGTTTTGTACAGGCAAGACTCCTGATCAAAATAACCCAGGGCACCATGGAGACCATGCGTGACGAGCTCTTCGAAAAAATGGAAAAGCTTCCCATTAAATACTTTGATACACATGCTCACGGCGATATCATGTCCATCTACACCAATGATATTGATACCATGAGACAGATGATCTCAATGAGCATACCCCAGTGCTTCAATTCTGCCATCACCATCGTATCAGTACTTATCTCCATGATAGTACTCAGTCCGGTGATGACTCTTGTTACGCTGATAATGGTAGGAGTCATGCTCGGATGTACCGGATATGCTGCCAAGAACAGCGGAAAGCACTTTGTAAGACAGCAGAAACAGCTCGGTACCGTCAACGGCTATATTGAAGAGATGATCACAGGCCAGAAGGTCATCAAGATCTTCTGCCATGAGGAAGCCGGCAAGGCTAAATTCAATGAGCTTAACGACGAACTCTTCGATGCAGCCAACAAGGCCAATACCTATGCAAATGCTCTCGGACCCATAAACGCACAGCTCGGAAATCTCAGCTACGTACTCTGTGCCATCACCGGAGGAGCTCTTGCGATCAGCGGAAACGTTTCGGTCGGCTCTGTAGCTTCATTCCTGAGCCTTAACAAGAGCTTCAATATGCCCATCTCCCAGGTTGCACAGCAGTTCAACTCCATAATAGTCGCAATGGCAGGTGCAGAGAGAATCTTCGGACTGATGGATGAAACTCCCGAGGTTGATGAAGGATATGTAACTCTTGTAAATGTTAAAGCCGGATCTGACGGAAAGCTTGAAGAAACCCTTGAAAGAACCGGAAAGTGGGCTTGGAAGCATTATCACAAGGCAACCGATACAACAGATTACAAGCCTCTCGAAGGAAATGTTGTATTTGACGGAGTTGACTTCGGATATACCGATGAAAAGATGGTGCTTCATGATATCAAGCTTGAAGCAAAACCCGGTCAGAAGATCGCATTCGTAGGATCAACAGGTGCCGGCAAGACTACCATCACCAATCTGATCAACCGCTTCTATGACATCCAGGATGGCAAGATCAGATACGACGGTATCAATGTTAATAAGATAAAGAAGGCAGATCTCAGAAAGTCTCTTGGCATGGTTCTTCAGGAGACATGTCTGTTCACGGGAACGATTGCAGATAACATCCGCTTTGGAAAGCTCGGTGCTTCAGACGAAGAGGTTATCGCTGCAGCAAAACTTGCAAATGCAGATGAATTCATAACCAAGCTTCCGGACGGATACAACACCATGCTGACTGGAAACGGTGCCAGCCTTTCACAGGGACAGCGCCAGCTCCTCGCCATTGCTCGTGCAGCGATTGCCGATCCTCCCGTACTGATCCTGGATGAAGCTACAAGCTCCATTGATACCAGAACCGAGCGTATAGTACAGGAGGGAATGGATAAGCTCATGCACGGAAGAACTTCTTTCGTCATCGCTCACAGACTCTCTACTGTAAGGAACGCGGACTGCATAATGGTCATGGAACAGGGCCGTATAGTTGAACAGGGCACTCATGATCAGCTCATTGACATGAAGGGAAGATATTATACGCTCTATACCGGTAATTCCATAGCATGATCATCTTCGGTGATCATATGCTGATTGTGACAGACGGTACTTTTTTTCAGACAGAAGAATCTCTTTAGATAGCATTTGTATAAATGTATGGAGGTTATTACATGTACGACAAACAAAACGGTACGATTTTTCTCGGAAAAAGCGGTGACAAAAAGGTATGCATTTATCCCAAGATGGCAAACCGTCACGGAATGATCTGCGGTGCCACGGGAACCGGCAAAACCATCACACTCAAGGTACTTGCAGAATCCTTCTCGGATATGGGCGTCCCAGTATTTCTGGCAGATGTCAAGGGTGACCTTGCAGGCTTCTGTATGCCCGGTAAGGATTCTGAAGATATGCAGAGCAGGATCAAAAGATTCGGCCTTGAAGAAGCAGGTTTTGATTATGACTCATATCCCGCAAATTTCTGGGACGTATACGGTGAAAAGGGAATGGCACTCAGAACCACCGTTTCAGAGATGGGCCCTCTTCTCCTTGCAAGGATCCTCGGATTAAACGATACCCAGACCGATGTACTTTCCATCGTATTCAAGATAGCCGATGACAATGAAATGCTCCTCATCGACACCAAAGATCTGAAGGCAATGCTTAATTACGTTGCAGAGCATAACAAGGAATTTGCTTCCGAATACGGAAATGTTGCCAAGCAGAGTGTCAACGCCATAGTAAGATCGATAGTTTCCCTCGAGGGAGAAGGTGCCGACAAGTTCTTCGGAGAACCTGCACTTTCTATTGCCGACTGGTTCCTCCAGAATTCCGGAAAAGGAACCATCCAGGTTCTTGATTGCCAGAAGCTGATCACCAAACCGAATATGTATGCAACCTTCCTCCTCTGGATGATGAGCGAACTCTTCGAGACACTTCCCGAGGTCGGAGATCCCGAAAAGCCCAAGATGGTATTCTTCTTCGATGAAGCACACATGTTATTTGATGATGCTCCGAAGATTCTCCTTTCAAGGATCGAGCAGGTGGTCAAGCTCATCCGCTCCAAGGGTGTCGGAATCTACTTCGTTACACAGAATCCCAGAGACATCCCCGATGCAGTTCTTGCACAGCTTGGCAACAAGATCGAACACGCTCTCCACGCCTATACTCCCGCAGAGCAAAAGAATGCAAAAGCAGCTGCAATGTCATTCAGGGAAAATCCCGAATTTGATACATATGAGACTCTCCTTTCACTCGGAACAGGCGAGGCCCTTGTATCGGTTCTCGACGAAAAAGGTGTTCCCACTATCGTGGAAAAGACATCGATCCTTCCTCCCCAGTCACTCATGGGCGCCATTGATGATGCGACAAGAGAAAGCGAGATCAAGTCCGGAATGCTCTTCTCCAGATATAATGATTTCTTTGACAGGGATTCTGCTTACGAATTCCTTCAGAGAAACCAGACTCTCGTAGAAGGTGAAGCTCCTGTCGGAGCGGAAGCCCCGGAAGATCCCAAGGCTAAGAAACCAAAAGAGAAGGTCGATAAGTCCTCAATGAGCTATAAGACCCAGAAGGCAGCACAAAGCGTTGCCAAGACCGCATCGGGAACCGTCGGAAGAGAAGTAGGCAAGACCGTCGGAAGTGCGATCGGAGGAAAATTCGGCAAGACGCTCGGAGGAAATATCGGATCCAGCATTGGAAGAAACTTCCTTGGAATATTCTTCAAGAGCTGATCTCAGTTATTAACCAATAATAAATACAGTCCCCCATGAGAATCTCATGGGGGATATTTTTATCTCCGGACATAAATTCCCGCTAATACATTAAGTTTATGCTTTCTGCAAGGAAAGCTGCATATTATGACACATATGTCAGACTACATAAAATTGAATTATGAATGCACATTTTATTTGCAAACGCATGTTTTTTTGCAATTTTTACCGTGAAATCCACTATGACATTTCCACTTTATGACACAGACGTCTGTGGAAAAATCGTAGTTTTGGCTTAAATATCGGGGGAAAGTTATCCACAATCACTGACATCGGAAAAAGTAACATCACTGTCATCATAAATGTGATGTATACATAGCACACATTATAAAATATAAATGTCATATTACACTATTTGACTAAATTTTGTTTTCAAAATCGTTTTATTTGATATCGTACGTTATTAATATAATTTTTCATTTCCATTCTTCTCTCCGGATTTCCCCTCTCCTTTTTTATTCCTCCCTCCTGATCAGCACTTTATTTCCCCATAATTCTTCTAATTTCTCTCTATATTTCTATCTGTTTCTTCTAATTTCTCTGCATTTCCACCTGTTTCTTCTAAAATTTATTTGTTTCTCATTATTTCTTCCAGATACCATGTGTTTTTGCTCTCCCTGGGTTCACTCTTCGGCCCATTCAGACTCCTTAATCTTCCTCTAACCCTATGTTTTTCACCGTAAACTTATTTTTCTGAAATATTAACCAAACTTTTCACCGTTTTTTCGACTTTCAAAACAGTTGGGATTATATTACAATGAATCTACGCCCTTAAAGACGAATATTCATTGCTGAAAGGAGCATGTAATATGAGCAAGAAGTTCGGAAAGTTTCTCTTTGGTACTGCGGTCATCGGTACTGTAGCAGCTGCAGCAGCCTACTATTACTATCAGAAGAAGGAAGAAGATACCATTGTTCTCGATGAAAGCGGCGAGGAAACGGAAGCTCCCAAGCGCT
This sequence comes from uncultured Lachnospiraceae bacterium, assembly GCA_946631295.1. GTDB lineage: Bacteria > Bacillota > Clostridia > Lachnospirales > Lachnospiraceae > AC2028. The sequence goes on along the minus strand of CAMOZY010000006.1, from coordinate 16,381 downwards.
CATACACATCTCTTGACGATATTTCAGATGTAGCAAAGAAGTTCACCGAATCAGCCAAGGAAACCGCTTCCAAGGTATCCAAGAGTGCCAAGGAAGCATATACCAAGGTTAAGGATAAGCTCCAGTCTTCATCAGATGATCTTGATGACCTCTTTGAAGAATTCGAGGATGAAGAGGACGAAGAGGATGACGATTTCACTCCTCTTGCTGAAACAGCCAAGGATGTTACCGAGACAGTCGCTGACGAAGCAGGCAAGACCGTTGAAGAGTTCTTTGACGACACCGATACTGCAGAGGGAACCTCTGAAGAGGTGGAGAAATAACTACGCTATAATTGGCAATAGCCATTTAGACATTAAACAACTACTACTTAAAAGGGACAGCCGAGAGGCTGCCCCTTTTAAGTATCTGTTTCTTTTTATGTATTCATTACTTATTCTGAATGTATTTATCCTGAAAGGATTAGTTTTATTGTGTTTTTCTGCCTTTGGATCAGATCAGAATTTGATCATTTAGCCTTGACTGATGCCAGCTGATCCTTAAGTACCCTTATCTTATCCTTGAGACGGGGATTGGCTGATGCTGAGGTGAGTATTCCGGACACAAACCTTGTACAGGTATCGTAATCCTTAAGATAGAATGACAGCTGTGCAAGCAGATAATCCAGTGTGGTCGAATCCATTCCCGCTATGGGCATATCCTCGGTGCTTCTGGCATCCAGAAAGCCCTTGTATGCATTCTCCTCATACTCCTGCTCCTGGGCAATAAGGCTGTCAATAAGCTCCTGATTATCGCCATCCTGCTCCTCAAGATATTCACGGTAGCTTCTCAGAAGCCATGACATTCTGAGGCATATATAAGCCTTCTCACTCGACTTGCTGCGCTTTACGACAGCACATGCGAGGGCTATCTTATATCTCTCTATTGCCTGATCAAAGGAATAAGTAGGATCATCATACTTGGAAAGAACTACATTACTGGTGATCTTTTCCTTGATGAGTCTGGCCTGAGTGGGAAGCATGGAGTTAAAATATCTTCCAAGCGCTGCATATCCGCATCTCGGGCAGAGAAGAATATCATATTTCTCCGCAGCAAATCCCTCATATACGGGTCTGAGGTCGAAATCCGTCTTCTTGAGCTTGGCTTTTCCGGTCTTCATTATCTTGGAAGTAAACGATGCATCACAGACAGGGCATTTAAATGTCTTGTCATAGATATAATCTTCCTCGGAAAAAACCTGCTCCTGATGGATCTTAACTTCTTCTCTCTTCTTTTCTTCCTTTTTTTCCTTGTCGAATATTCCTACATTCTCAAGGTTTCCCAACCCGAGGCTTTCAAGCCCGGACAACAGACCAGCCATACTGTCCTCCTAATACACTACTTTGAAGCAGGAAGAGTAAATGAACTCTTAAGTCCCACAATACGGTTAAATACAAGATGGTCATCAGTCGAATCCTTGCAGTCAACAGCAAAGAATCCGTTTCTTACAAACTGGAACCTGTCATATGCCTTGCTTCCTGCAAATGCCGGCTCAAGCTTAACATTCTTACATACCTTGAGAGAGTCCGGATTGAGGTTCAGATTGCCTTCCTCATCGTAAACACCCTTCTCCTCATCGACTATGTTCTCATAAAGCCTTGCCTCGGCGGTAATGGCAGTATCTGCGCATACCCAGTGAATGGTTCCCTTGACCTTACGTCCATCAGCGGAATCTCCGCCTCTTGTCTCAGGATCATATGTGCAGTGTACAACAGTAACATTGCCGTCTGCATCCTTTTCACAGGAAACTGCGGTGACATAGTAAGCATTCATGAGTCTGACTTCATTTCCGGGGAAAAGCCTGAAATACTTCTTGGGAGGCACTTCCATGAAATCTTCTCTTTCGATATAAAGTTCCTTTCCGAAGGGGATCTTTCTGGTTCCGAGAGCTTCATTCTCGGGATTATTGGAGGCTGTAAGTTCCTCGGTCTGTCCTTCGGGATAGTTATCTATGACAAGCTTGATCGGATCGAGGATAGCCATGTACCTGGGAGCATTGGGCTTAAGATCCTCTCTTATGCAATACTCAAGAGCTGCATAATCAGCAGAAGCCTGTGATTTGGAAATACCGCACATCTCAACAAACTTCCTGATGGATGAAGGTGTAAATCCTCTTCTTCTGAGCGCTGCTATGGATACAAGCCTGGGATCGTCCCAGCCGTCCACTATTCCCTGCTCAACCAGCTTCTTGATATATCTCTTACCTGTAACGACATTGGTAAGATACATCTTGGCAAACTCGATCTGTCTGGGAGGCATGGGATATTCAAGCTCCTTTACCACCCAGTCGTAAAGAGGTCTGTGATCTTCAAATTCAAGGGTACAGAGTGAATGTGTAATGCCCTCGATCGCATCCTCAATGGGATGAGCATAGTCATACATCGGGTAGATGCACCACTTATCTCCGGTCCTATGATGAGTCATATGCGCAACACGATAGATAACGGGATCTCTCATGTTGATGTTGGGAGAAGCCATATCGATCCTTGCTCTCAGTGTCTTCTCACCATCTGCATACTTTCCATCCTTCATCTCCTCGAAAAGTCTGAGGTTCTCCTCAATGGATCTGTCTCTTCCGGGATCGTCCTTTCCGGGCTGTTCGAAGGTTCCGCGGTACTCTCTGACTTCATCGGCCGTAAGGTCCGATACATAAGCCTTTCCCTTTTTGATGAGCTTGATCGCGCCTTCATACATCTGGTCAAAATAGTCCGATGCATAGAAAAGTCTGTCTTCAAAATCGGCGCCAAGCCACTTTACATCAGCCATAATGGACTCAACGAATTCCGTCTTTTCCTTGGTAGGATTGGTATCATCGAATCTGAGGTTAAACTTTCCGCCATACTCCTGAGCCATTCCCGAATTAAGGATTATGCTCTTGGCATGACCTATATGCAGATAACCGTTAGGCTCGGGAGGGAATCTTGTCTGTACATGGTCAAATCTGCCTGACTCAAGATCCTTGTCAATCTCCTGTTCAATGAAATGCCTTGAGCGCTTACCGCTCTCTTCGGTTTCAGCTGCTTTAATATCTGTTTCTGCCATTTCAAAACTCCTGTGTCATCAATGATGGAAAAGTCTGATGCCTGTAAAGCACATAACCATATCGTACTTATCACAAGCCTCGATGACTACATCATCTCTCTTGGATCCGCCGGGCTGTGCAATATACTTAACACCGCTCTTGTGAGCTCTCTCTACGTTGTCAGCGAAGGGGAAGAATGCATCGGAACCACAGATAACATCTGTATTCTTTGCAAGCCAAGCCTTCTTTTCCTCTCTGGTAAATACAGGAGGCTTCTCAGCGAAGATGGTCTGCCATGTTCCCTCTGCAAGAACATCCTCATACTCATCACCGATGTAAAGATCAATGGCATTGTCACGGTCTGCTCTCTTGATGGTGTCAAGGAACTTAAGTCCGAGTACCTGAGGGCTCTGGCGAAGGAACCAGTTATCTGCCTTGCTTCCTGCAAGTCTTGTGCAGTGAATTCTTGACTGCTGTCCGGCACCGATACCGATAGCCTGTCCGTCCTTTACGTAGCAGACGGAATTGGACTGGGTATACTTAAGAACAATGAGAGATACCTTCATATCCATGAGAGCATCATCGGGAATGTTCTTATTCTTAGTCTTAACCTCTCCGGGAAGGACCTCATCTGCATTCAGCTCATTTCTTCCCTGCTCGAAGGTAATACCGTAAACCTGCTTCTTTTCAAGCTCTGCGGGCTTGTAATTTTCATCTATCTGGATGATATTGTATGCTCCGCTCTTCTTTCCCTTGAGGATCTCAAGCGCCTCAGGCTCATAGCCGGGAGCGATGATTCCGTCGGATACCTCAGGCTTGATGAGCATTGCGGTACTTACATCACATATATCTGAAAGTGCGATGAAATCACCGAAAGAGCTCATTCTGTCGGCACCACGTGCTCTTGCATATGCACAAGCAAGAGGGCTGAGTTCAGCTTTTTCATCAACCCAGTAGATCTTTCTGAGTGTATCGGAAAGAGGTCTTCCGACTGCGGCGCCTGCAGGAGAAACGTGCTTGAATGAGGTAGCTGCAGGAAGGCCTGTAGCCTGTTTTAACTCTTTAACAAGCTGCCATCCGTTAAAAGCATCCAGGAAATTGATATATCCGGGCTTGCCGTTTAATACGGTAACAGGGAGGTCACTTCCGTCCTCCATGAAGATCCTTGAAGGTTTCTGATTGGGGTTACATCCGTACTTAAGCTGAATCTCGCTCATTTTTTCCTACCGTCCCGAAGGGGACTTCCTTTCTTAATAACACTTGATATTATTGACAATTATATAACAGCCGTTCTTATTTATTGGCGTTGATTATGCGGCTTTCAAAGGTTCCATCCTCAATATTGATGTATCTGACAAAAAGAGATACTCTGTTATCATGATTGAGTGAATCCCAGATAAGGAGAGCAAAGTCATCAATATCGCCTGATATTTTAACTGACTCCGGCTCGCCGCGGAAGCTGGGAAGAGGATTTCCGTCATGCTCATATGTATGAATGAAATGTCCTTCTCCGGGGAGGGGCTTTCCGTATGAGTAAGTGCAGTGGATAGGTCTCTCCTCAGTGCCGTCCTCGCTCTTGATGATGGACATCTGATAATCATATTTTCCCTTATGGACATTGAGCACTGCAGATATCCTGGGTGTGAAATTGGGAGCATCAGGCTCGAATGTACGGCTGCGGAGTGACTGCTCAAAGGTAAATCCCTTATCAAGTCCGTTCCTTACGGTATCGGTCTGGTCGCCGTTGGTAACAATGGTGGTATGACCATCCACTCTGACGGGATGATAGATGATAAGGCTGGGATCATCGAGCTTGGTCAGATCGTAAGGTCTGGTCTCGATACCATTATCTTCGGGAACTTCCGCAAAGATACGGTTTCTGCTGTTAACGCTCCTTCCCATGATGAAGTACGCGCATACGGCATATTTTCCGTCAGCGCTCTCCCCTACCACGATTCCTCTGCCGGGATAGGAATTTTCTCTGAGACTTGATTCAAGTGACATATTATCCTCCTCAAATGCCATTAATCTTTTTTCCTGACATCATTTATAACATATTTTCTTTCAAACTCTTCTCTTACGAGCGGTTTGTCGTAAAAATAACCCTGAATATACTTGATCTTCATATCCTCAAGCTTATCAAGCTGGGCTTTATTTTCAATTCCTTCAACACAGATTTTGACACCGATCGTCTCCGCAAGCTCTGCAACCATCCTGACAAAGGACTGAGCGTATGCATCCACATCAAGATCCCTTACAAAGCTCTGATCCACCTTGATTATGTCAAAAGGTATCTCCCTGATATGATTGAGAGATGAATAACCGGTTCCGAAGTCATCAAGCGCTATGGTACATCCGAGAGCCTTGATCCTTGTGAGGATCTCTATCATCCTGGGCATGTCGTTTATCGCAAGTGACTCGGTAACCTCAAGGCACAGGTGTGAAGGATCTATACCGGTTTTCTTAATGGTCTCCTCTACGGATTCCACTATGTCGTTCTGAAGGAGCTGAACGACCGACAGGTTGACATTGACCTTAAAGTTCTTACCGAACTGCTCATTCCACTCCCTGCAGTTTGTGCAGGCCCTCTCCATGACATATCCGCCGATTGGATTGATCAGTCCGAGATACTCAGCAAGCGGGATAAAGTCTGCAGGAGAGATAAATCCCATCTTGAGGCTGTTCCATCTCACAAGTGCCTCAGCACCGACACAGACAGGCTCATCGCCTTCAACATCTATGATAGGCTGATAGTATACCTCGAACTCTCTGTAGCCCGTATTCGAGGCATCTCTCATATTCTTCTCCATATCAAGGCGTCTTCCGGATATGGTCTCCTGACCGTCCGTATACTCCGTGATACGGTTCTTACCGCTCTTCTTGGACGAGTACATGGCAATGTCCGCCTTTTTAAGCAGATCCATGACCTTCTCACCGTAATCTGGATAAATGACTGCTCCGATGCTGGCGGTGCAATAATACTCGATCTCTTTGAGTATCCAGGGAGATGCAAAAACAGCAAGTATGCTGTGCTTGATCTCTTCATATCTTCCGTATGCGGCAGGAGGAACAAGAACAACAAACTCGTCTCCGCCCATTCTGTAGCAGTAATTCTCGACGCCCGGTATCTTCTGAAGAGCTCCCGATATCTCCTTGAGAAGAACATCTCCGTACTGATGACCAAGTCCATCGTTGATATGCTTGAAATCATCAAGATCTATAAAGATGACCGCGCCTCTGCGTCCCGTCATCCTCGCTTCGTCTACCTGCTTGGCAAGATCCTTCTCGCAGCACATACGGTTATACAGACCCGTAAGGAAATCGGTAAACGCCTGCTGCTCAATCTTGCGCTGGTAAAGCCTTCTGTCCGTAACATCATAGAGTGAATACAACATCGCATTTGAACCGTCTACCCACTCCACTCTCTTATACATCAGATCGAACCATCTTCTGGTCGCCGGATAATACAGTTCGAACGATCCGCTGATGGGATTCTCAAAATCTCCCTTAGATACTATCTCCCTGAGCTCACCATCCTGCCAGTCTGCACCGAAGGTATCGGTATGCATCCTGTTGGCAAACAGGACCTTGCCGGTAGATTCCTGTGTAAGATAGACACAGCATCCGACATTATCCAGTATCTCGGTCACCGATGCTGAATACCTCGATATCGTCCCATACATGAGTCTCGAGTGGATGGTATTCTGCATTATCCTGACAGCATCACCGGTAAATCTGATCTCCTCAATGTTCCAGTTGCGTCTGTGCTTCTTCTGGATAAAACTTGCTATAAATGATCCGTCCCCGTTCTCCCTTATCAGAAGAGGAAAATTCATCATAGCCTTAATATCGTATTTTCTCAGATCATATAATCCGGGCTGCTTATCAAGAGTATCCGAGGATACTATGATAGGGCCCTCATTCTTGAATGAATCGATCAGTGGAACGGTGTTTTTTACGGAAAAGTCAAAGACCGTTCCGGGTGCCGCATACTGGGCTATGATATCCATTCCGCTTTCACCGAGCCTGAATATATTGGCTCCGTCCACCTTCAGGAAGGACGAAACTATGTTCAGCCACTTCTGGAAAACAACTTCTATCCCATCGCTCGAATCCATCAGTTCAAGGATGTTCTTGGTGGCATTGAGCGTAACCATGGCAACATCGGTATCGTCTCCGCTGTAATAGGTATCGGGATCCGTACCATCCTCGGGAGGAGGGCTTAAATAGCCTTCTACCGAAGCTTTTATAACATCAACAAAATGTGCAAACCTGCTCTCGGAATAACTTCCCGGAGCCGTCACAACACAATATATATATGTCTGGCCTGCAGGCTGGATGCTTGCAACTCCTACCCAGACCATTCCGTCTTCGCTGTCTTCAATGCTCTGTATGCAGATATCCTCCGGCGAAGTATCACATACATTGTCCAGCATTCCGTCCAGATATTCACTTCCGATAAGCTGTGAGATTGCACCCGAAACAGCCTCGTCATTACTTACTTCCGACAGAGGTCTGCGATCCTTGTCCAGAACAATACCGCTTACCCCTACGAATGAACAGACAAGGTCCTGAACCATTTGAAGTTTTTTCCTGTCAATTATTCTGACGCCGACCATGTATACCTCAACGGATCCTGTAAAAGGACAGACTACGCGCAATCATAATCATAGACAGTATCAAATATACCATATCCGGAGAGTAAATAAAAGATTATGCCCCCCTCACGATAATAGAAAAAACGGCGGGATATGTACCCGCCGTTTGTGTATTTTGCTTGTTATGCATCAACTGAATAGTTAGGTGCTTCCTTGGTGATATGAATATCGTGAGGATGGCTCTCCTTGAGTGATGCAGCAGAGATCTTAACAAATTTACCGGTCTCTGTAAGTGTGGGAATATCCTGTGCTCCACAATAGCCCATTCCTGCTCTGAGTCCTCCGAGGAGCTGGAATACGGTATCCTCAACAAGTCCCTTGTAAGCAACTCTTCCCTCGACTCCTTCGGGAACAAGCTTCTTGGCATTTTCCTGGAAATATCTGTCCTTGCTGCCGTTCTCCATGGCTGCAATGGATCCCATTCCACGGTAAACCTTATACTTTCTTCCCTGATAAAGTTCGAACTCTCCGGGGCTCTCCTCGCATCCTGCGAAAATAGAACCCATCATACATACGCTTCCGCCTGCTGCCAGAGCCTTGGTAACATCTCCCGAATACTTGATACCGCCGTCAGCGATAATGGGGACACCATACTCCTTGGCTACGGCATAGCAGTTCATTACTGCTGTAACCTGGGGAACACCGATACCTGCAACGATTCTGGTGGTGCAGATGGATCCGGGTCCGATACCGACCTTGACTGCATCAGCTCCTGCTTCGATAAGAGCCCTGGTTCCTTCGCCTGTAGCTACATTACCTGCGATGATCTGAAGATCGGGATACTTTTCCTTGATCATCTTTACACAGTTGATAACGTTCTGTGAATGACCGTGTGCGGAATCGAGAACGATGACATCAACCTTTGCCTCAACAAGTGCTGCAACTCTGTCGAGAACATTGGCGGTGATACCTACGCCCGCTCCGCAGAGGAGTCTGCCCTGTTCATCCTTGGCTGCATTGGGATACTTGATTGTCTTCTCGATATCCTTGATGGTGATGAGACCCTTGAGATTGTAGTTCTCATCAACAATGGGAAGCTTTTCCTTTCTTGCCTTGCCGAGGATCTCCTTGGCTTCCTCGAGAGTAACTCCCTCTCTTGCGGTGACAAGATTCTCGCTTGTCATGCACTCTTTTATCTTCTTGGAATAATCTGTTTCGAATTTAAGATCACGGTTGGTGATGATACCAACGAGCTTGCGTCCCTCAGTGATGGGAACGCCTGATATACGGAACTTGCCCATGAGTTCGTCCGCATCGGCAAGTGTATGCTCGGGACTTAAGAAAAATGGATCGCTTATGACACCGTTCTCTGAACGCTTTACCTTGTCCACCTCATCAGCCTGTGCTTCAATGGACATATTCTTGTGGATGATACCGATTCCTCCCTGACGAGCCATTGCAATGGCCATACGGTGCTCGGTAACTGTATCCATTCCGGCACTCATAAGGGGAATGTTAAGTCTGATCTTTTTGGTCAGCTGAGTGTGAAGGTCTACCTGATTGGGGATGACCTGAGAGAACGCAGGAACCAGCAGGACATCGTCAAATGTGATACCGTCTTCTACTATCTGTGCCATGATCTTCCTTTCCGCAGCGAATCTGCTTGTAAATGATTTATAGAAAAAAGAAAAATTTTAATGATGTTAACACCTTGGAAAACCAATGTCAATAAACAGTTTCCACAAAACAAAACCGGTTTCCGGCATTTGTTTGAGACATATTACTTGACGGGATCAATAATCACTGAAGTTTCTGGGAGTGGTATTCTTAAACGCCTTGATCATCTCATCATCAAGTGTAAAGAAGATCTTTCTGCCACCCTCATAGATCATGACAAATTTCTTAAGACCGTTCTTTTCATCAGGGCAGCTGTAATCGGATACCTTAAGACCCGTTACCTTTGCGTAATTATCAAGCTTGGAGCTTTTCTCGGGAGCAAAGATCTGAACCTTGTCCATCTTGAAGTTATCCGCATGCTTTCTGCGTTCCTTGTTATAGACCTTGTCAACTGACAGTTCCTTGTCCAGATACAGATATTCATATTCAACATCTGTGTATCCGGAAATAAAATATGCTCCGCCTCCGAATGCGATCGTAAGTACTATAAGGATGGGTGAACCAAACAAAAGGGCGGCGATAAGGCACAGCACAGCAAGAGCGAACAGTACGATCTTGCCGATCTTAGCGCCCATATTGGGCTTTCCCTTTACCAGAAATTCATAATATCCCTTATCCATAAATTCCTCCAAAAGAAATCATTGTTTCTCAAAACTTTCTTCAAACATATCAGTTTCTACTATAGCAAGGCATCGGCACACTTTCAATAAAACCGTTTCTGAAATTTAAATAAAAAGAGCGGGACATTTCGTCCCGCTCTTTGGATTACATATCATCAATATCTGTATGTCATTGTTGTATAAGAACCGGTTCTGCTGAACCATACTGCACCGACATTGCTTGCGATCTTGACGATCTCCTTGCCGTTGTAAACCTTCAGTTTTCCTTCAGACAGGTAAACAATCTTCTTGTCAGAGATATAGTTCATATCAGTGTAAAGAGTGTTGATAGGTCCGAGCTTGATGATCTCCTCACCGTTCTTGTTATAGAGAATGGCATCAGAATCATCGTAAGCAAGAATGTTGCCATTTGCAAAGAGAGCACCGTAGTAGTAAACATTTACGTTCTTGATGATCTTGGTGCTGTTCTTGCCGTCATATACATAGAGGTCACCCTCCATTCCGTCGCCATCCATTCCCTTAATGAAGAAGACCTTTCCGCTGTTAAATGCAGCAATGCAGTCAGCCTCATCATCGAACTTATCGTTAAGAGCAAAATCTGTTCCCTTTACGTTATAAAGGAATACTTCTCTCTGGGAATTGCCGTTCTTATCGGTAGTATATACAGCGACTGCACAAAGTCCCTCTTCGTCAGAGTATGCAATATCATCAATCTCACCCTCAAGGCCAAGATCATGATCTGCATCAACTCCTACTGCATAGTAAACCTCAGTCTCATTTTCAACATCATATCCGAAGAGTCTGTCGTAAGCATCATATGCCCATGAGATATCATCAATGCTTATCTTATCAATGTCATCGGTATTGGGAAGATGATACAGGGCAACAGGTTCTCCCTTGAAATTATTAGCGAACATGACATCGGTACATTCGGAAACAACTTCCTCACTCTTTCCGTCATGATAGTAATTGATGGAGACATATCCGGGATTGAAGGTATAATCCTTCAGAGCCTGTCTGAGGCTGATCCTGTTCTGTGCAGAATTCCACAGTTCTCTTGCAGTCTGGTAATCCTCATAAGCCTGCTCATATACATCATCATTGTATACGTAATACTTATCACCTGCAGCATCATAATAGTAATACTCATCAGTATCGCCATTATAGATCGAATAATATTCCACATCACCGTAATTGTATGTCCAGCAGTTGTCCTCTATGTATGCTACAGGATCGCCATCATAATTTTCATCAATGCGCTCCAACCTGTATTCATCGAAAACATCACTTACATTGACAGGAACAAATCCGTCACTGGTGTCGGGATAAACAGGCTCAGTTATATTTTCATCATCCCTTGCATAAGGATCGTTGATGAAATCATAGATACAAAGTTCAGTGTCAACATGCTCGATATAGTAGAAACCCTTATCGGACTTGATGCTTGAATAGCTGTAATCTTCACAGATCTCGGTTGTCTTTGCATCACTGAAAGAATAAACATAAAGAGCTGATTCCAAAGTCTCCTCATCTGTTACACAGTAATACACACCGTCATCTTCAACAGAGCTGATATATGAAACACCTTCCTCAATCTCTTCAGCCTCTGTCTTGGTTATGTCAAGATAGAAAAGAGAATATCTTCCGTTGCTGTCCTCATCTCCGAGATAAACGAGAGCCTTTCCTCCGTCTACTGTATAAGGGAACTCAACATCCTTCTGAATCTCAACGCTCTCTTTTCCGTTATAGATAAAGAGCTTGTCCTTACCGGTAACATATGCAAACTTTCCGCCGTCGAGAATGGTGAAGGTATAAAGAGAGATCTTGTCATCAAGCTCCTCAACCTTGCTCTCATTCTTTTCCTTGTTGCTTCCGATCTTGCTGATCTGAATCCTGCAAAGATCGCCGTATCCGTCATAGCTTACATCATTGAAGAAATAGATGTACTTCTCGTCATCGGTGATAGTTACAAGACTATCGGGGATATAATAGAATGAATCATCGATATCGATATCACAGATCTCATAGATCTTGGGCTCTTTTGCGGTAGCATCAGGTGTATAGCAGAGTGTATCCTTTTCAAGGAATACTGCCATCGTGGAAACATCACGGCTTCTGCCGGCGCCGGAAAAGAGTTTGACGCAAAGTGCAATGACAATAGCAAGTACTGCTACTGCTGCAACTCCGATGATGATGGGAAGAGCCTTGTTCTTCTTAGGAGCATCGCTTCCTGCAGGTGCTGCCTGAGGCTGAGCATTCTGAGCCTGTGCTTCAGCTGTCTGAGGCTGTGCTTCTGTAGCCTGAGCTTCTGGCTGGGGCTGTGCCTGAGCTGCTGCAGCTGCTTCAGGAGCCTTGGTCTCTTCTGTTTTTTCAGCAACATTTTCGGTCTTTGCTTCTGCTGTATTTTCTGCAGCAGCTTCAACCTTTGAACCGCAGCCCTGACAGAAAACAGCACCTTCCTGCAGTTCGGTTCCGCAATTCTTACACTTCATTTAGTTTTTCTCCCTTCTTAAAATCAAGGTGTAATCAAAACACATGTATTTTCTTATTTTACCCCCCATTTGTCAACATCAGAAATAACTCGCTAAAAAAGGTACAGATAAAAGGCGGGCGGAAGCACTCTCGAAACGTATCCGATCACTGATATATACCGGGCCGGATCAAAGAATACCGGACACAGAATAAAGGATACAAACAGTAAAACTGACACTGCCGGCAGATAGCTCTCACTCTTTTTAAAGAAGGATACGAATATTCCGCTCCAGATACAGGCCATGATCAGGAACAGCGCAAAAAGCAGAAGATCCCTGATCAGGCTTACATCTGCGCACAGGATCCTTATCATGACAAAGCCGCAGGCAGCCGGCATAAGTACAGAAGTCAGCTCATGAATAAAGACACATACGAGTCTCTCATTTTTCCTGAGTGCCCTGAAAAATCTGCCGTCTTTTCCATAGAAGGAACTGCCCGAATAAAGACTGAGGATAAATATCAGTACGGCGGCGGTTCCTCTTATGGGATCCGAATTATCTTCAGGGAAACCGGCATCATCACTGTCAGCAGCATCAAAGGTTTCATACTCCATCCTGAACACATCATCACTTCCGACATAATATTCATACCTTTCACGTATGAACGCTGATGCACTTTCCTGATCTTCAAAAAATCCTGCTGCCGCATTTTCCGTGATATCTTCATTCATAACACGGAAAAGAGCTGCAAATACGGTCTCTCTTGTCGCGGAACTCTTCACTGAAAACGTTGATGTGACCATGGTGATCATAGAACGTATATCGCCGGAAGATATCTTTTCTTCCATATCCTCCGGGAAAATAAAACCGCATCTTGCCTGACCGCGTCGTACCATAAGTCTGAGACTTTCCTCATCCTCCGCCTCTGCATAGATACAGGCGGTAAGTGCAGGATCTGCTTCCGTCAAAAGACTTAAAACGCGCTCTCCGTACTCTCCCGCTTCATTAAGGATAAGGACTTCGGATGACTGACGCGTGGGAACCACGGTTTCATTTACAAGGAGCAGCGACAATGCTATCAGAACCATCCATATATAGGTAAACGGACTCTTCAGACGGCTTCTAAGCAGCAGGAAGAACCTCATCATGTACGTACCCATGACAGCACCTCCCCTCCGGTAAAAAGAACCACTCCCATAACAAGTTCCCTGAGGGCTCCGCCCGAAAATATATCCTCTCTCCAAAAATATGCAGGAAGATGCTCTCCTATCATAACTGCCTCTTTGGGGAGGAAAACGGAAGGCACTATGCACCCTCCGAGAATAAGCATGATCATAAATACTATCAAAAGGATAAGTCCCGAATCATCCCTGCCCTTCAGCAGACTGTAAACAAGATGAGCAAATCCGCATATGCAGAAAAGTACGGGCAGAATGCCTGCAGGCGAAACAAGGATGTCCCTTGCTTCCATAAGAGATGAAGCCGTAAGCTGCAGGAATTCATCCTCATTTTTTGAAAGGATAACAGAAAGCACATGAATAATGACAATGAACACTCCGGAAATAAAAACAAGCTGGAACATCATCATCATAAATCTGACTATTCCGGTCCTGACCGGGCCAAGCCCGTTCCTTCTGAGTGAAAATTCGACCGCACGGGTTTTCTTCGAATACAGATACCCGAAGCCGGTACACGATACAAGAACAATAAGAAGACACGCACTGACTGCGTAATAAGAAATCAGATCATCGGCATCAATAGATGTTTCAAAACTCTCTTCAAATATCTTCGTACGTTTCAAAAGCGTATCAAATGCGATATCTGTCAGATACATTTCCATGTCATGCCTTGAAACGTTCATGCCATAGATAAAGCCCGCATCCGTCACGGCATAGATGCCGCCCTCCACCGTATCAACCAGTGATGCGGCAGATCCTATCAGTTCGGTAAAATCCTTTGCTCCCTGTGACATATCGGAAGGTATCAACAAAAGAGCAGGTGGATTGATACCATTATTAACCTCATCATAAAAGTTCGCGGGAAGTATTATGGCGGAAGCATATTTTCCGCTCAGAGCCCCCTCCCTTGCTTCCTCTTCATCCGTCAGTTCAAATTCACAGACTGCACTGACGGAATCCATGCCCTCCGCAAGCCTCAGTGCCATGGAAGACATTGAGTCCTCACCGTCTACCGAAACTGCGATCATAACGGGCTCAGAAACACCAAGGCTCTGCAACAGCGTATATAACGCTGCTGCAGAGCCTACGGTAATTGCAGAAATTATTAAAAGTGTTACCATACCGCTAAGCAAAGCATGAATGGCTCTTTTGAATTCTATTCTTATGTATTGTAAAGAATAGTTCATAGCGGTAAAAATCAAAGGTTCAACGCAAACCTGATTTAGAAGTAATAGTACAGACCGAGCTCGTCAATGACATCCATCAGATCGTCATTATCCTGAATGGTCTCCATGATCTCTTCAGTAAGATCCTCGATCTCATCCTCATCAACTTTTCCGAGATCAAAGGTATCACCCTTCTTGGGCTCCTTGATGTCTGCCTTGGTGGAAATGATGACTTCGAGTGATTCCATGGGAAGCTCTTCACCATTTACTTCAAGTTCATCAATGACTGTCTTTAATTCGCCCTTTGAAATGGTATATGTGCACTCAATATGGTAAACGGATCTGCCATACTGTTCCATATCCATCTCGAGCTCTCCGGTCTTTCTGTTGAATGAATACTCAAATACGAAGGACTCATCTTCAGTCTCGATGGTAGTGGTCTGAACATCACCCTTGGTCTTTCCCTCAATGGTAAGGAGGGTGCCGTCATCGCCATCGAAATCATAGTTAACTTCAACATTCTGAGCAAGGTAATCTCCGCCCTTGAAAAGGATCTCGATCATCTCATCATCAGCTTCTAATCTGATAGCTCCGGTGATCTTGCCCTTTACATATACGGAAAGAACAAGGTCCTCATCAAAATTATCATCGATTTCGTCAATGATATCGTCAAATGCATCACCAAGATCCATTTCCTCACCGGTGAGCTCCTCGAAGGGCTCGAAGACCTTGGCATTATCCTTATAGAAATCATCCCAGAGCTTCTGATATCCCTCAACCCATCCGATTACGGTATCAGCATTGATAACAACTTCATACTCTTTGCAGGAAACTTCCTTGCCGTTTACGGTAAAGGTCTCTTTTTCTCCGGTCTTCTTGAAATCAAGATCGTTTACGCAGGATATAGCATAATTAAGAGACTTCTCATAGAACTTCTGCATTGTGGACGAATTATCGTTCATGAATGCGATAAGAGCATTGAAGGTCTTGACGTCCATATCAGCTTCGTCAAGGAACTCCATCAGATATCCGTCGTTCTTATCATTTGAATAATCATAAAGGAATACATAATCTCCAATGATGGGAACCTGAGCCTTTATATTCTTCTCATCGATATATGCGGTAGCGTCAGCGGTAAATCCTGAATATGTAACGCTTGCATACATGGATCTTGTATGAGATGAGCTTGCATTTGCAATTGAATATGTAAACTCAACATCCTCAACCTCACCGTTAACGGTTACAGTAAAATCGTCGAAAGGCTTAATCTGGAAGTCCTTGCTGAACTCAGTGAGATATTCACCTTCGTAAGCACTTGTAAAGACATTGAGAAGACCGACCTTTCCGCCGATGCCTCCCTTAACAAAGAAGATCACGCCTGCGATAACGGCAGCGATAACGGCGATGATTCCGATGACTGCGCCGATGGGAAGTCCCTTCTTCTCCTTGGTCTCAGGAACAACAGTTGCCTGCTGGAACTGAGGCTGTGCCTGGAACTGGGGATTGGGCTGGGTAGCTGCCTGGTTCATGGCTGCTGCCTGAGTAGCTGCCTGCTCAGCCTGTGCCTGCGCTGCTGCCTGTGCAGCCTGTGCCTGCGCTGCTGCCTGTGC
>CAMOZY010000005.1 GCA_946631295.1 uncultured Lachnospiraceae bacterium | reverse complement strand
CTGACATGAAGTACTCCAGAACGTCCAGACCTTCACGGAAGTTGGACTTAATGGGAAGCTCAATGGTGTGTCCGGATGTATCTGCCATGAGTCCACGCATACCTGCAAGCTGCTTGATCTGCTGGTTGGATCCACGGGCACCGGAGTCTGCC
The DNA here is from genome assembly GCA_946631295.1 of uncultured Lachnospiraceae bacterium. GTDB lineage: Bacteria > Bacillota > Clostridia > Lachnospirales > Lachnospiraceae > AC2028. Next base: position 68,919 of record CAMOZY010000005.1, on the reverse strand, counting down.
ATCATGAATATGTTGTTGTATTTCTCGAGTCCGTCAAGAAGAGCAGTGGTAAGCTGTTCATCGGTCTTGTTCCAGACATCGACAACAGACTTATACCTCTCCTGCTCGGTGATAAGACCGAAGTGATAGTTGAGAGCAAGCTGGTCAACCTTCTTCTGTGCCTCATCGAGGAGCTGTGCCTTGGCTGCGGGAATGGTCATATCCGAAATGGAAACGGTCATTGCAGCTCTGGTGGAGAACTTATATCCGATCGCCTTAACATCATCAAGAACCTCTGCAGTCTTGAATACGCCGTGAGTATTGATGACTCTCTCAAGGATCTGCTTAAGCTGTTTCTTACCGACAAGGAAATCAACCTCGGGCTTAAGGAAATCATCGGGGTTCTTTCTGTCGATATATCCGAGATCCTGAGGAAGGATCTCATTGAAGAAGAGTCTTCCGAGGGTGGTCTCAACGATTCCGCTGATAACATCTCCGCCGGGAGCCTTCTTGGAAATTCTTACGAATATCCTTGCGTGAAGATCAAGGATACCGTTCTCGTATGCGAGGATAGCTTCGTTCATATCCTTGAAGCTCATTCCCTCTCCGGGTACGGTGTTCTCATCTCCTACGGACTTACCTCTCTCCTGAGTCAGATAATAGATACCGAGGACCATATCCTGTGAAGGAACGGCAACGGGACCTCCGTCTGAAGGCTTCAGCAGGTTGTTGGGAGAGAGCAGAAGGAATCTGCACTCTGCCTGAGCTTCAGCTGAAAGAGGAAGGTGAACAGCCATCTGGTCTCCATCGAAGTCTGCGTTAAATGCAGTACATACAAGGGGATGAAGCTTAATTGCCTTACCCTCTACAAGGATGGGCTCAAACGCCTGGATTCCTAGTCTGTGAAGCGTAGGAGCACGGTTAAGCATTACTGGATGCTCGGTGATAACGTCCTCAAGAACGTCCCATACCTTATCGTCCCAGCGCTCAACGAGCTTCTTTGCATTCTTGATATTCTGGCTTATTCCGCGTCCTACAAGTTCCTTCATAACGAAGGGCTTGAAGAGCTCGAGTGCCATCTCCTTGGGAAGACCGCACTGATAGATCTTAAGTTCGGGACCAACGACGATAACGGAACGTCCCGAATAGTCAACACGCTTACCAAGAAGGTTCTGACGGAAACGTCCTGCCTTACCTTTAAGCATGTCGGAAAGAGACTTGAGAGGTCTGTTGCCGGGACCGGTAACAGGGCGTCCTCTGCGGCCGTTGTCGATAAGAGCATCAACAGCCTCCTGGAGCATTCTCTTCTCGTTTCTGACAATGATGTCAGGAGCACCGAGTTCGATAAGTCTCTTAAGACGGTTATTTCTGTTTATGATACGGCGATAGAGATCGTTAAGATCGGATGTTGCAAATCTTCCGCCGTCAAGCTGTACCATTGCTCTGAGCTCGGGGGGAATGACAGGAAGAGCTTCCATGATCATCCACTCGGGCTTGTTGCCTGATTCACAGAACGCTTCGACAACTTCGAGTCTCTTGATGATACGTGCACGCTTTTGACCGGTAGACTCTGCAAGCTCAGCTCTTAAGGATGCTCTCTCTTCCTCGAGATTAACCTCGGAAAGAAGTTCCTTAACAGCTTCAGCTCCCATTCCTACACGGAATTCCTTGCCCCACTTTTCCCTTGCATCCTTATACTCGTTCTCGGAAAGAAGATCCTTCTTCTGAAGGTCGGTAGCTCCGGGATCAAGTACTATATATGATGCAAAATAGATAACCTTCTCAAGCTGTCTGGGAGACATGTCGAGAATAAGTCCCATACGGCTGGGGATACCCTTGAAATACCAGATATGAGATACGGGTGCTGCAAGTTCGATGTGACCCATACGCTCACGTCTTACGCTTGATTTGGTGACCTCAACTCCGCACTTGTCACAGACGATGCCCTTAAAGCGGATCTTCTTGTACTTTCCGCAGTGGCACTCCCAGTCCTTGCTGGGTCCGAAGATCTTCTCACAGAAAAGACCGTCGCGCTCAGGCTTAAGAGTTCTGTAGTTGATGGTCTCGGGCTTGGTTACCTCACCGTGAGACCATTCTCTGATCTTTTCGGGAGAAGCAAGTCCTATTTTGATGGAATCAAATGTTACGGGCTGATATGACTCATTTATTGATTCAGGCATCTGTTGATACTCCTTTATAAACCTACACATTTACGGTAACAGTTATCGGACAGATCAGTTCTCCTCGTCGTCGAAATCGTCTTCGAAATCGCCTTCTTCATCATCCACGGTAACGAGTTCTTCATCCTCGTTGAATTCCTGTGTCTGATATCCGTTATCTGCGAATCTGTCTCCGTCTCTTTCGGAAGTGGAGCGGTTCTCACCTTCCATTACGGAACGATAATCTGTTTCGCCAAGGTCAACGTTTTCCTTGAGTTCAACTTCATTTCCGCTTTCATCCAGAACCTTCATGTCAAGTCCGAGGGACTGAAGTTCCTTGAGAAGGACCTTGAAGGATTCGGGAATACCTGCAGCAGGTACGTTCTGTCCCTTGATGATAGCTTCGTAGGTCTTGACACGTCCGAGGATATCATCGGACTTAACGGTCAGGATCTCCTGAAGTGTATAGGAAGCGCCATATGCCTCCAGCGCCCAAACTTCCATCTCACCGAAACGCTGTCCGCCGAACTGTGCCTTACCGCCGAGAGGCTGCTGTGTAACAAGGCTGTACGGGCCGGTAGAACGAGCGTGGATCTTATCGTCTACCAGGTGGTGGAGCTTGAGGTAATGCATGTGTCCAATGGTTACGGGGCTGTCGAAATACTCACCGGTACGTCCGTCACGGAGTCTTACCTTACCATCGGCATTGATGGGAACACCTTCCCATACCTTTCTGTGATCTCTGTGCTCGGAAAGATAATCATATACTTCCTTTGCAAGCTCTGCCTTATGGAGAGTGGAGAAATCTCCCTTTCCGTTCTGAACCCAGGTCTCATACTTCTTGCCATACTTATCGGGATCGGCAGACTTAACCTCCCAATCCTTAACTTCCTTCTCATCGAAGGGAAGATTTACGTAGTCATTTGCAAGAGCGAGAGTATCGGTAATATCAGACTCGGTAGCTCCGTCGAAGATAGGAGTCGAGACGTTGAAACCAAGTGCCTTGGCTGCAAGTGAGAGATGGATCTCAAGCACCTGACCGATGTTCATACGGGAAGGCACGCCCAGGGGGTTAAGAACGATGTCGAGAGGTCTTCCGTTGGGAAGGAAAGGCATATCTTCAACGGGAAGCACACGGGAAACGACACCCTTGTTACCGTGACGACCTGCCATCTTATCACCGACGGAGATCTTTCTCTTCTGGGCAATATATACTCTAACGCTCATATTTACGCCGGGTGAAAGCTCATCGCTGTTCTCCTTGGTAAATACTTTGGTATCTATAACTGTTCCATATTCACCGTGAGGAACCTTGAGAGAGGTATCTCTTACTTCTCTTGCCTTCTCACCGAATATTGCGCGGAGGAGTCTCTCCTCTGCGGTAAGCTCTGTCTCTCCCTTGGGAGTAACACGTCCTACAAGGATATCGCCTGCTCTTACCTGAGCACCGATGCGGATGATACCGTTCTCATCGAGATCCTTGAGAGCTTCCTCACCTACACCGTGAACGTCACGGGTGATCTCTTCGGGTCCGAGCTTGGTATCACGTGCTTCTGCCTCATACTCCTCGATATGAATGGAGGTGTATACATCCTCACGTACGAGACGCTCGGAAATGAGAACGGCGTCCTCGTAGTTGTATCCTTCCCAGGTCATGAATCCGATAAGAGGATTTTTACCAAGACCAAGCTCTCCGTGATAGGTTGAAGGACCGTCAGCGATAACCTCGCCCTTAACGATCTTCTCACCCTTCTCAACGATAGGTCTCTGGTTATAGCAGTTGCCCTGGTTGGAACGTGCGAACTTGCTTACTTTATATTCCATGTCGGTGCCGTCATCATTCTTGACCTTGATGGTGGTTGCATCAACATATGTTACGGTTCCGTCTGCCTTCGCAACAACGCATACTCCCGAGTCAACGGCTGCCTTGACTTCCATGCCGGTTCCTACAGCAGGAGCATCGGTGGTCATAAGAGGCACTGCCTGTCTCTGCATGTTAGATCCCATGAGAGCACGGTTAGCGTCGTCGTTCTGAAGGAAAGGAATGAGTGCGGTAGCAACAGAGAAGACCATCTTAGGTGAAACGTCCATGTAATCGAAACGTGCCTTGGGATATTCCTGGGTCTCATCTCTGTGACGTCCGGAAACGTTATTTCTTACGAAGTGCCCCTTCTCATCGAGCTGCTCGTTAGCCTGGGCAACATAGTAGTTGTCCTCTTCGTCAGCAGTCATATATACAACTTCATCGGTGACTCTGGGATTCTCGGGATCCTTCTTATCGATCTTACGGTAAGGAGCCTCTACGAAACCATAGTCATTGATGCGTGCATAGCTTGCGAGTGAGTTGATGAGTCCGATGTTGGGACCTTCAGGGGTCTCAATGGGACACATTCTTCCATAGTGTGAGTAATGAACGTCTCTGACTTCGAATCCTGCACGGTCTCTTGAAAGACCACCGGGTCCGAGTGCGGAAAGACGTCTCTTATGAGTAAGCTCACCGAGAGGGTTATTCTGATCCATGAACTGTGACAGCTGTGAAGATCCGAAGAACTCCTTGACTGCAGCAGTTACAGGCTTGATATTGATAAGGCTCTGAGGAGTGACATCCTCTGCATCGTGGGTGCTCATTCTCTCTCTTACCACACGCTCAAGTCTGGAAAGACCGATGCGGTACTGGTTCTGAAGGAGCTCACCTACGGCTCTGATACGACGGTTTCCGAGATGATCGATGTCATCCTTGTTACCGATGCCGAACTCGAGGTGCATATTATAGTTGATGGATGCAAAGATATCATCCTTGGTAATGTGCTTGGGAATAAGCTTGGAAACGTTCTGCTTAATGGCATCGGTAAGCGCCTCGGGATCGTCTCCGTATGTATCGAGGATCTCTCTGAGAACAGGGTAGTAAACTCTGTCCTTGATACCAAAATCTTCTCTGGGATCGCAGTCAATGAAATGAGCGATGTCAACCATCATATTGGAAAGAACCTTCTCGTTCTTCTCATCTGTCTGGATAACAACTGCCTCAACTGCGGAATCCTGAATAAGATCAGCAAGTTCGGTTGTGATCTCGGTTCCTGCTGCTGCGATAACCTCACCGGTCATGGGATCGATGACATCCTCAGCAAGAACAAGGCCCCTGATACGGTTCCTGAAGGCCATCTTCTTATTGAACTTATAACGTCCTACTCTTGCAAGATCATATCTTCTTGCATCGAAGAAGAGTCTGTCCACCATCTGCTGGGCATTCTCTTTGGTATAAGGATCGCTGGGGTTGATCTTTCTGTAGAGTTCACGAAGACCGCCCTCTGATGTTCCCTCGGGATTCTCGGGAGTGATGGCTGCGTCCTTCTTGAAGGTCTCTTCAATCTTGATCTCATCACCGAACTTCTCTCTGATCTCGGTGTTGGTTCCAAGACCAAGAGCACGCAAAAGAACGGTCACGGGAACCTTTCTGTTCCTGTCGACCCTTACATAGAATACATCGTTGGCATCGGTCTCATACTCGAGCCATGCACCACGGTTGGGGATTACCTGGCAGGAAAAGAGTTCCTTACCTACCTTATCATTGGTGATCCCGTAATACATACCGGGGGAACGAACGAGCTGGGATACGATGACACGCTCAGCACCGTTGATGACAAAGGTGCCGGTATCAGTCATGAGAGGAAGATCTCCCATGAATATCTCATACTCCTGGATATTCTTGTCTTCATTACTGTGAAGACGTACTGTCACGAACAAAGGTGCAGAATAGGTGGTATCCCTTTCCTTACACTCTTCTATGGTATATTTTGCTTCGTTGCGCTTGAGATCATATCCCACGAACTCAAGACTGAGTGCTCCCGCGAAGTCCTCGATTGGAGAAATATCATCGAATGCTTCCTGAAGGCCCTCATCAAGAAACCACTTATAGGAATTCGTCTGAACTTCTATAAGATTTGGCATTTCGAGCACATCGCGCTGTCTTGCGTAGCTCATACGCATAGCCTTGGCGCTCTGCTCCGGGCGGATCCTGTTCTTGTTCATTGACACTTTCACCCCGTTCTTTCTGTTGACTTTTTCCGGTTAATGCGCTTCTCTTATTTTGACGTGCAAAAAAAGAGCTCGTCGCAGAAACGTGCATCATCCATAGTATCATTATTAATTTTTCAGGTCAAGGGGAATTTTAAAAGATCTGAAATAATTTTTCCGGGGCCCTGTAGCCCCGGAAAAGAAAGAAGACAAATATATTGTTATTCTGCCCTGATAGCAGCAAGAGGCGAGAGCTTCATGGCCCTTATCGAAGGAAGGAAGCCGGCCAGCATTGCTATGATAGCCGCAAATACGATGGACAAAAGCGCAAGCCAAGGCGGGATTATGGAAATATTTGTTTCAACATCGTACATCATCTGTCCCAGATTCAGTACATTATTAAGCACATACGAAATGCCATATGATAATAGTATTCCGATTCCGCCTCCAATGAAACCTATATATCCTGCCTCTATGAGGAACAGCATCTGGATATCCCTTATTCTGCATCCGATAACCTTCATGATGCCGATCTCTTTGGTTCTTTCATAAATGGACATCATCATTGTATTGGTAATACCTATCGCAGCGACAAAAAGCGAAATTCCCCCGATACCGCCAAGCACTGCCTGTATGATGTTCATCATCTTCATGTCGGACTCCAGCCATTCCGCATTGGCGTATGTCCTGTAGCCCATATTATTGATGATTTCCTGGACTCCCGTGACATTATCCATATTATCGACATTTACATTGACGGTCGAATAGAATAATTCCTTATAAGGCTTGCCGTTTTTCTGTGTGGGCTGTCCGGGAATGACTCTTCCCTTAAACTCTCTCTGAAGGAGTGCCTTAAGAATATCAATGTCGCAGTAGATCGTATAACAATCTTCGTTCCATGTCTCTCCGGGTATTCCTTCAAGAACTCCGGCCGTGGCCACGATGTATTTTTTGGGATTGGAGACAGGCTGTCCGTCACCTGAAGGGTATTTCGAAGCGTAATATTTCTCGGTATCGAATATGACATACAGAGGATCATTCATAAGATCGATATTGGGAAGTTCTCCGTTTTCCCAATAATCATATCTGTTAGTCTTGGAATTCATAAACTCGGTAATGATATTACAGCCATACAAAAACTCTATCTCGCCATCGGCGGAAGGAATGGTTCCGGAACTCAGTTCATCCCTTTTTTCATCAAGAAAGGAACGGGAAACACCACGCACCTGGAAACTTCCTTCATAGACACCGCATTTGATGATAACGTTAGTATCAAGGAAAGGATCGACACTTTCGACATGTTCAAAGTTACTCAGCGTAGTGACCAGTTCATCGTCGAGGCGAAGTTCCTCCTGATCCTTATTATTGGACGAATCGTCATAATATCTGCCCGCGGTACTGACTTCTATCGTTCTCAGGCTTCCCCACGACTCCATCTCTGTAATGAGAGCGGATTTCATTCCGAGTCCGAGAGAAAGCATGACCACTATGGATGTCGTTCCGATAACGACACCCATGATAGTCAGAATTGTACGCACTTTTCTTTTGAACAGACTCTCCAGACTCATCCGGAGAAGGTCGGATACTTTCATCGCTTAAATCTCTTCATCATCAAGGTCATCAAGTTCTTTGAGCATTCTCTTTTTCTTGCGCTTCGAAGCTATGATCCTCCATACAATGATGGCTATGATCACAACAACTACGATGGTAATAACTATCGGCTTCCAGAAAACGCCCTGCGGTTCATCCATCTCAGGATCTTCATAGTAAAAACCGGGATCCTCATATCCGGGATCCTCATAATAATTCTCGAATACGTAAAGAGAGATTTCTTTTTCCAGATAGGATACATTGCCTGCTTCGTCTTCGTATGAGATCTGAGCTATTATTATGCCGTCGTCCATGGTGGGTGCGATACCGTTTACCATGGCATCGACATTTCCGGTAGCACCGGGCTCAAGTTTTCCGAGGAATGTGGATCCGCCTTCAATGCTGTCCCCGATAAAGTCGACCTGCACATTGTAAAGAGTGGTCTTTCCTTTATTGTAGACGGGGAACATGATATTTGCGCTTCCGCCGACATTAATGGATTCGGGAAGGATCTCAACCTCACCGCTGTCAACTCTTGCTTCCTGCTTGATGGGAATGGAAATGTTGGAGGACATGTTGTAAGGATTTCTCTGGCTGTCCTCATATGCTGCATTAAGAGTGATGACATAGGGCTTCTGCATCAGATCGCTGCGGGCGGTCATTTCAATCGATATGCTTGCGGTCGCGCCTGCAGGGATCGATGATACGAACTTGGTGGCAGATCCGGATGTGGGCAGGAATGCCTCATAAGTTGTCTCGCTGTTGGTTCCTTCGCTTGCTGCCTTCAGATCGAACTGGATGTTGGAAACAGCTGTTGAAAGGGATGTGTTCTGAACATTTATCGTAAGTTTGAATGTATCACCCGCATAGACAACCTCGGGATCGGTCCTGAAGCCTGTAACGATTATCCTGGGGGTTGAGGTTCTTCCGTCATCCTGTCCGCTGTCGTTAAGGGTTCCGGCTCCGGGTGCACCGTTTATATTGATATATGTGGTGAGCTCGGTCGATGCGATCACGCCGTTCATGTAATACTGAACATCGAAGGTCAGAGGATAGGTTCCGGTCTTGGCTTCCTTGGAAACAAGGAATATCCAGGTTGCTTCCTGTGCAAGAGCATGAGCTGTGTAAATATCGGATGAAGCACAGATCTTTGGAATCACAAGTGCGTTGGATGCAGTGGTGATCTCGAAGGGCCACTTGTTGATATCGGTGCTCTCGTGAGGAGTTATGATCACATCCGTAACATCAGCTTTTCCGAGATTGATGATGGACAGTGTAAGATATGTGTACTCACCGTATTTTGCGGTAGTGATAATGGAATTGGTGCTTATGAAAAGGAATTCCTCGGTTCCTGATACCGCAACCTGATCCTTCATGACAAGATCGAAATTTGCAACTGTCTCGTTGCAGTAATCGATGAGTCTTGAGACAGTTATTTCAGTTCCAGCAATATAGGTATTGGCACCCTTCCAGACTTCATTGAGTCTGTCGATGATAGCCTGAGAAGGATTATTGACGGTTATCAGATTGTTCATGTAATTGGTAAGGAATCCGTAAGCCGCCTGTCTGTCGGAATCGTCTATGATGTCCAGTCCGGTGTGTCCGGATGTCAGATATGTATCACTGAATGAAGCGGCGCGGACATTCATCTGCGCAGCCGGAACAAGCAGGAGTACTATCACTGCCAGGAAAAATGCTGTTATTTTTGCAAAAAGTCTGTTATACGTTTTCATTTATCTTATTCTCCTCACCCGGAACTGTATAAATCGGTTGCTGTGCTGTATTTATATCCGGCCCAGCCGTATATACCGGCTGCTGTACTGCAGTCATATCGGGCTGTGCTGTATATGCCGGCTGCTGCACGGTCTGTGGCGATGTATCAGTGATGCTGATGGTCTCACCCGGTACTGCAAGCGTACCTCCCGGAAAGTTATCCGATGTCATGGTTTCCATACTCTCAGCTGCGCCACCCGGATGTTCTTCAACCTTGATTATCTTACCATCTCTTATATGGATGACCTTATCGCCGAACGATGCCAGATAGTTATCATGGGTTACCATTACCATGGTCTGGCCTTTTTCATGGACGATCCTCTGCATGAGTTTCAGCACTTCGAGAGTTGTGTTCGAATCAAGGTTACCGGTGGGCTCATCCGCAAAAACAATCTCAGGATTTACAACCAATGCCCTTGCAATTCCGACTCTCTGCTGCTGACCTCCGGACATCTGACCGGGCCTGTGATCCATGAACTTCCCGAGGCCGACCATTCTGAGCATCTTCGCGGCCCTCTTTTCCCGGATCTCCCTGGGAACTCCCTGGAATGTGAGCGGTAATGCAACATTTTCTATCGCGGTCAGATTGGGCATCAGATTATACGACTGAAAGATAAATCCGACATGTGCCTGCCTGAACATTACGAGCTGGCTTTCGTTCTTCTTCTCGATATGTTCCCCGGCGATCACTATCTGTCCCTTGGTCGGGGGTTCGAGTCCCGCCATCATGTTGAGCAGTGTTGATTTTCCGGAGCCGGAGGTTCCCACTATACAGCAGAACTCTCCTTTTTTTATGGTAAAATCGACGCCATTCAGTGCGCGTACTTTGTTTTCGCCGATGCGGTATATCTTATATAAATTTTTGACCTGTATAACAGGCTTTTCCATCAATCAATCCTCTGTGAGTGCTGCCCGGGGTATAAGCCCGGCAATTCAGCAAATACTATATCTAGTTAATTAAAACGTTTTCGCAACCATACTTTGATATCATAACACAGTAAGTATAAAACGCAAGGAAAGTAAGGGATTTTTAAACGATATTAAACAATTCTTAAACCGATTGCGTCTTTTCACAGTAACAGACGGATTTTTTTTTGAAAAAGTCACATTTGAAAATAAAAAAGCGGGACGCATAAGCGTCCCGCATCAGTGTTCAAAAAGAATGGATTACTTAAGAGTAACCTTAGCTCCAACTTCCTCGAGCTTCTTCTTGATCTCCTCAGCCTCTGCCTTAGCAGCTGCCTCTTTGATAACCTTGGGAGCAGCCTCAACTGCGTCCTTAGCTTCCTTAAGTCCAAGTCCGGTGATCTCACGAACAACCTTGATAACCTTAACCTTCTCAGCGCCAGCTTCAGTAAGCTCAACGTCGAACTCGGTCTTCTCCTCAACAGGGCCTGCTGCGGGGCCTGCTGCTACAACCATACCTGCTGCAGCGGATACGCCGAACTCATCCTCAACAGCCTTTACAAGATCATTGAGCTCAAGAACGCTGAGCTCCTTAATTGCATCAAGAATTTCCTGTGCAGATAACTTAGCCATTTTTATTTCCTCCATAAAAGATTGATTACTTGTTAAATGATAGTGCAGAGCTGTTTATGCCTCTGCGGGAGCCTCAGCTGCGGGAGCTTCCTCAGCAGGTGCTTCTGCTGCAGGAGCACCTTCGCCACCCTTTTCTGCGATCTGCTTGATGCAGCGTGCAAAATTGGTGATAGGGCTCTGAATGCTTCCAAGGAATTTGGAAAGGAGCTCTTCCTTTGAAGGGATCTGGGAAATTGCTGCCATTCCGGTTGCATCATAGAAGTTTCCTTCTACGACACCGCCCTTGATCTCAAGTGCGGGAGCAGTCTTTGCGAACTTTGCAATGACTCTTGCAGGTGCGGTTGCATCATCCTTGGAGATAGCAACTGCGGTAGGTCCTTCGAGAACGCCGTCAAGCTGTGCGAAATCAGTTCCCTCGAATGCTCTTGTAAGGAAAGTATTCTTGTAAACCTTGTACACAACTCCTGCTTCACGAAGGCTCTTACGAAGCTCGGTATCCTGAGCAACAGTGAGTCCGCGGTAATCAACCGCAACAACGGACTGGGCGTCCTTGACGTATTCACTGATCTCCTCAATGATCGGCTTCTTCTCTTCGATCTTTGCCATTTTCTTACCTCCTGTTAGATTTTTAGTACGAGGCCGAAAAAAATCTCCCGTATCTGAAGACACGGGAGATGAAGATGAATCGTAATGTCATCACCTCGGCTGGACTTACAACGGTTTCCCGATGCCTGCTGTCTTCGGCTTATTTAGACCTTGCACAAGATAACATAAATGTCTGCCCTGTGTCAAGGACCATTTCAATATTGATAAGAATTATGAGTACTTAGCGGTAGTTACGTGGATGCCAGGGCCCATGGTAGTAGCAAGAGTAACGCTCTTGAGATACTGTCCCTTAAGGGTGCTGGGCTTAGCCTTGAGAACTGCATCGATAACTGCATCGTAGTTAGCCTTAAGCTGCTCCTCGGTGAAAGAAACCTTTCCTACGGGAACATGTACGATGTTAGCCTTGTCGAGTCTGTACTCGATCTTACCTGCTTTGATATCGGCGATAGCCTTGGTAACATCCATGGTAACGGTTCCTGCCTTGGGGTTGGGCATGAGGCCCTTAGGTCCGAGAACCTTACCAAGACGTCCTACAACACCCATCATGTCAGGGGTTGCAACAACAACGTCGAATTCGAACCATCCCTCGTTCTGGATCTTGGGAATGAGTTCCTCGCCACCAACGAAATCAGCGCCAGCGTTCTGAGCCTCGGTCAGCTTATCACCCTTAGCGAATACAAGTACTTTAACGTCCTTACCGGTACCGCTGGGGAGAACTACTGCACCACGGATCTGCTGATCAGCGTGTCTTCCGTCGCATCCTGTGCGGATGTGAAGTTCTACAGTTTCATCAAATTTTGCGGAAGCAGTCTTCTTAACAAGTGCTACTGCGTCAGCGGGATCATAGAAGGTTCCGCGCTCGACGAGCTTAGCTGCCTCTGAATATTTCTTGCCATGCTTCATTATTATTTTCCTCCTAGGTTCAATCGACAGTTTTCCTGTCTCCCAAAGTGTTACTCACTGATAGTGATACCCATGCTGCGTGCGGTACCTTCGATCATGCTAATTGCTGCCTCGATGGAAGCTGCATTGAGGTCGGGCATCTTGGTCTCAGCGATCTCTCTGACCTGAGCCTTGGTGATGCTTCCTACCTTGTTCTTGTTAGGTACGCCTGAAGCCTTCTGGACCTTTGCTGCCTTCTTTATAAGAACTGCAGCAGGGGGAGTCTTGGTGATGAAGCTGAAAGATCTGTCTGCATAAACTGTGATGACGACAGGGATGATGGTGTCACCCTTGTCTGCGGTTCTTGCGTTGAACTGCTTGGTGAACTCAACGATATTAACACCATGCTGTCCAAGTGCAGGACCTACCGGGGGCGCGGGTGTTGCCTTGCCGGCCGGAATCTGTAACTTGATATAGCCTTCTACTTTTTTTGCCATAATGGCACCTCCTGATTATTCACCGGATTTCTCCGGGTTCGTGGTGATCGTGCCCGGAGGCACACTCCCACTGGTTTAAAAATTTATATTTTAGGGCATTGCCCTGAAATACCGTTTATCAGCCCATTCTTCTTACTTTATCGAGAGGAACTTCGAGAGGTGTCTCTCTTCCGAACATCTCGACATTAATGGTAACTGTCTGCTTACTGTCATCAATCTTAAGAGCCTTGCCCTCGGTATCTCTCCAGGTACCGTCAACAACTGCGATAAGATCTCCGACCTTGATGCCGTAATCCTTCTTGGGAGCCTTCTCCTCTGTGCCTGCTCCGGGCTGGGGCTTACCTATCTTAAGATTGATAAGTTCCTCCTCGGTAAGGGGCACGGGCTTGCTTCCGGGACCTACGAATCCGGTGACGCCTCTGGTATTTCTTACGATATACCATGTGCTGTCGTTCATCTCCATGTGGACGATGACATAGCCGGGGCACATCTTACGGTCAACAACCTTCTTCTTGCCGTCCTTTACCTCGATAACGCTTTCGGTAGGAACCTCGACGCCAAGAATCTTGTCAGCTATCTTACTGTTATTGGCAATGGTCTTCTCAAGGTCCAGCTTTACTTTGTTCTCATAGCCGGAATAAGTATGGACCACATACCATTTTGCTTCTGCTTCGCCCATCTGTGGTCCTCCTTAGAAATTTAAAGATTGAAAAGATGTGATCCAGTTAACGCCGCTCTTAGCCGCAGCATCAATGAGACCGATGATTATACCGGCCACAACCGAGATCAGGATAACAGCAACAGACTGCCTGAAGGCCTGCTTACCGTTCGGCCATACGATCTTGCCAAACTCTGCCTTCACGCCGCTCCAGAAGCTGATCTTCTTTTCCTTATTATTAGAATCTGCCATCAGCTATTCTCCTTAAAGTAATGCAGGATTACTTTGTTTCCTTGTGAAGTGTGTGCTTCTTGCAAAATCTGCAGTACTTCTTGATCTCCATGCGGTCAGGCATGTTCTTCTTTTCCTTGGTAGTGTTGTAGTTGCGCTGTTTGCACTCGGTGCAAGCAAGTGTGATCTTTGTACGCATATATCTTTCCTTTCCTGCTCAAAATATTGAGCGAAAAAAATAGGCCTAAACATCAGCCGCTTAGTCACTTTAGCATATAGGCATAGCGGCGTCAATACTTTTCTTAAAAAAATCAATTTAGTGACGGGCGGCACGCGCATTGGTTAATTATTCTAATAAGTATTACAGCTCGTTCTCTTTTCCTACGAGGCCTTCGACGCTGTAGCGCTTGCGGAGGACGGGCTTTTCGATCTTGCCGGTAGGGTTGCGGGGAACGTCGTCGAAAATGATCTTACGGGGGCGCTTGTAGCGGGGAAGGCCCTGGCAGAATTCTTCGATCTCTTCTTCGGTGCAGGTCATGCCATCCTTTATGGAAATGATGGCGCCGGCAATCTCTCCGAGTCTGGGGTCAGGAAGTCCGATGACTGCGACGTCCTTGATCTTGTCATGCTTTCTGAGGTAATCCTCGATCTGAACGGGATAAAGGTTCTCACCGCCCGAAACGATAACGTCCTTCTTGCGGTCTACGAGGAAAATGAAGCCATCTTCATCCTGCATTGCTACGTCTCCGGTGTATAGCCAGCCGTCCTTGAGCACCTCTGCGGTTGCTTCAGGATTTCTGTAGTAGCAGGTCATGACGCCGTTACCCTTTACGCAGAGCTCTCCGGCTTCGCCCTTTTTTACGGCATTGCCGTTCTCGTCAACAATCTTGCATTCCCATCCGTATCCGGGAACTCCGATGGCACCGACCTTGTGAATATTCTCGACTCCGAGGTGTACGCAGCCGGGGCCGATGGACTCGCTGAGTCCGTAGTTGGTATCGTACTGATGATTCGGGAAGTATGTCATCCATCTTCTGATAAGTGAAGGGGGAACGGGCTGTGCTCCGATATGCATGAGTCTCCACTGGTCAAGCTCATAATCGGAAAGCTTAAGGTCTCCGCTGTCGAGTGAATCAAGGATATCCTGAGCCCAGGGCACGAGCAGCCAGACTATGGTGCACTTTTCGCGGGATACAGCATCGAATATATAGGAAGGCTTAGTTCCCTTGAGAAGCACGGCTCTTGATCCGCTGACAAGACTTCCCATCCAGTGCATCTTGGCTCCGGTGTGGTAAAGGGGAGGGATGCAGAGGAAGCAGTCATCATGCTGGGTATTATGATGGTGCTGCTCAACAGTTGCAGCAGTCATGAGGCTGAGGTGCTTATGAAGGATTGCCTTGGGGAATCCTGTGGTTCCGGACGAGAAATAGATTGCTGCATCATCGGTGTCCCTTAATTCAATCTCGGGAGCAATGCTGGAGCAGTCTGCAACCATCTCTCTGTAGCTTTCCGCAAAAGTAGGACAGGTCTCACCAACAAAGATGAGCAGTCTGTTTTGCTGGAGCTTGTCAACAATTGATTCGATACGCCCGATGAATTCGGGTCCGAAAAGGAGAACATCAACCTCTGCAAGATCGGCACAGTACAGGATCTCATCAGCAGAATATCTGAAATTAAAGGGAACCGCGATGGCACCGCTCTTAAGGATTCCCATATAGATGGGCAGCCATTCAAGGCAGTTCATCATAAGGATTGCAACCTTATCGTTTCTTTTCACGCCTCTTTCAAGGAGCATGTTGGCAACACGGTTAGCCTTTTCATCGAAGACTCTCCATGTTATCTCTCTTCTGTAAGGCTGGTCCTCAGTCTGTTGGATAAGGGAATATTCCTTCCAGCTGATTCGTCTGTTTTCCTTCTGTTCGGGATTCAGTTCGATAAGAGCAACTTCATCCCCAAACTCCTTTGCATTTTTTACCAGGTAATCTGTGATAGGCATTTCTTTTTCTCCATTCCCTTTTTCTGATATTTTTAAGAGTTTAGGAACCAATTACTTACGACAGGTAGTTGAGCGGGTTAACGGGAGTGCCGTTAAGCAGCATCTCAAAGTGCAGGTGAGGACCGGTGGAATTACCGGTGTTTCCGCTTCTTGCAATAACTTCTCCCTGGCTTACGGTCTGTCCGACAGATACATTTATCCTTGAAAGGTGTGCGTATCTGGTCTGCATTCCGCCGGGATGCTGTATGAGGATCATGTATCCGTAGCTTCCGGACCATCCCGCCTGAACAACAGTACCACCGCAGGAAGCCATTATGGAAGTTCCGGTAGGAGTTGCCCAGTCTATACCTCTGTGATACGAGGTTGCATATGCATTGGGCGCATTTCTGTATCCGAAATACGAACTGATCCTTCCGCCCCAGAGAGGCTTTACGTAGGTAGGTGGTATCTTCGTTCCCCTCTCCATTATCTTGGGAACCGCCTCTATATCAACCTCTTCTATAAGAACAACTCTCTCGCTCTCGGTATCATTTATAAAATGCTGGTCCACGATAGCTCTGTGATGTCCTGCCGAAGGCTGCTGGATGACATTTGTCTCTGTGGTGTACCAGTCATCGCGGGGGATTATTATGACATCTGCGTCGTAATCCTCATCCACATAGTTTCTCTCTACATGTTCTATGGAAAGTTCCGGTTCAGGAACTGTTATGACAAGAGTATCATTTATGTGAAGGGTGGAGTTTGCATTTTCCAGCTTATCCGAGTTAAGTGCCAGAAGATCATCGATAGCTATATTCAGGTTAAGTGAGATACCGCTGAGAGTATCTCCCGAAACGATAGTATATTCATAGGCAGTTTCGTGTTCCTTGGTAACATCCTCTATCGCAACGGAAAGGTCGGTCAGCTGTGAAGCAGGAACATATCCTTCAGCAATAACGATCGGTTCCACGAAATTTATCGAAATAAGTCCCGTGTCATAATCCTGGAAAGTAATGATCTCCTCACCGGCATCATCCTGTATTCCCTGGGCAGAAATATATGACTGCACACCGCCTTCAGGAATTTCAAGCCCGCCGGAGCGTTCTGTTTCCGTGAAGGAATCATAGATCTCCGCAGTAAGGACATTGAACTCTGAGCCCGGTGCCCTTACAAGTCTTACCTTAAATCTCCCACCGGGGTTATATCTTTCGATTGCCTCGTTAAGAAGAGTCTCTACATCGGACTTACCGGCCAGAGTGACCATGTAATCACCCATTTTGACCGTATAAGAGGGAGAAAGTGTTTCCTTGAGTGAAGAAACGAACACCTGCTCTGCAGCAGAAAGTGCCTCATCTTTCGGGGTCAGTTCTCCCGTAAGGACGTTCTCCGATTCGATCCTTACATCAAAATCCATGAAGGTCATACCCGGATATCCCGCAGCCACATTACGGCGCGCTTCAAGAAAGAGGTCTTCCGCCTCTCTGTGACTTGAAAAATCTCCGATCTTCACATCATTTATATACATGTGGAAATAGTCATCGGAACCTTCCGAAAAAGGAGAATATCCATGTACCCAAATAAAGCACACAAATATCGTGATGACTGAAGAGACTATGAAGATAAATTCTCTTTTTTTCGAAAAAAACATTTGTCTATACGTACTAAGGCTTTATCACATCAGGAATCTGGCTATAAAGGGAGCAAGGATCGAAAGGATCGATGCTATAAGAGCAAAGATTGCAAGTTTCTTAACACCCTTTACCTGTTCCTCTATTTTGGATGTCTCCGACTTGACATTTACAAGGAACTTGGAATTTTCTTCCCTGAGTCCCTCAAGCTGTTTACTGCTGTCATTACGAAGACTTCCGAGTAATTTCGCACTTTCGTCCTTAATTATGGTAATATGCTTGCTGCTGTCAGTCTTGATGCTCTCGAGCTGGGCAGCATTCTCCTGTCTGATGCTCTCGAGCTGCTTTGCATTTTCATCCTGTATGGATGCCTGAACATTTCTGTATACGCGGACACATTCCTTATGGATGTCGGCATTTCCGAGAGCCTGCGAAAGAGAGGACTGACTCTGGAGCATCTGCTCCTGTCCCTTTCTCAGATTGCTCTGCATCTGCTGAAGGTACTGATCATTATTAGACCTGACATTTTCCATCTGAAGCTTCATCGCAGAAACTTCATCCCTGAGGACCTCAATTAGTTCCATAATATCGGCATCGGAAGACGAAGCGACAAGTTCTCCGCTCAATTTGGAAAGAGATTCTTCATTTGCGGTCCTTACCGCACCGAGCTGAGTGCCAAAATCATCCTTGAGAAGTTCAAGAGTTGTGTCAATGTCCGAAGACATGCCCTGCTTCAGGTCTCCGAGCTTGGTTTCAATATCAGTGCTGAAACCCTGCTTAAGGTCTCCGAGTCTTGTCTCGATATCTGCACTGACACCCTGTTTAAGATCGGTAAGCTGACTGCCAATCTGCGCTTCGAGGCGGTCAAGCCTTGCATTAAGCTCTTCATTATCATTAGAGGCAAGGTCGTTTTTGAGATCTTCCTTAAGAGTTCCGAATCTGCTGTCGGAATCATTATTCATGCCCTGCTTAAGGTCATCAAGCCTGATTTCCATCTCGGTGCTGATATCCTGTCTGAGATCTGTGAACTGGCTTCCTATCTGGGCCTCAAGGCGGTCAAGTCTGGCATTAAGTTCGCCCTCATCCCTAGATCCTGCAATATCGCTTCCGATCCTGTCGAGTCTTTCGTCATTAGCAGCCTTTATAGCATCTATCTGAAGGCTGACTTCCTGTTTAAGATCTCCAAGCTGATTACCGATCTGTGCTTCAAGGCGGTTAAGCCTTTCCTTAAGATCATCATTTCCGGATTCAGCGATATCATTCCTTATTTTTTCAAGATGCTCTTCATTTGAAAGTCTGATAGCCTCAATCTGCTCCTTGAGCTCATTGCTGCGGCTTTCGAGCATCTCGCTCTGCCTGTTCATGAAATCGTTCTGGCTCTGGGCAAGGTCCTGCTGACGTGCGATAAAATCATTCTGGCCTGCAAGAAGATTGTTCTGCAGCTGCTGAAGATGATCCTCATTAGCCCTGTTCATGGAAGCCATCTCTTCCTTCAGGCCCTCAAGAGCACTGTCACTTGCACCCGCACTGAGATCCGGAAGAGCAGCTATGGTCTGCTGAAGTCCTCCGAGCTCATCGGCAACTGTCTTCATTCTGTCAAGGCACTCCTGATACTCCCTGACCTGGGCTCTCATAACTCCCATAGCCTCGGATTCGGCCTCACCGTTTGCGCGGATGATCTGCTGAGCATTCAGCTTCTGTGATAACTGATCCATGAATGTATCCATAATTGCCTCCGAAAAAAAGATTGCACCCTGATCCGGTGCGGTCTTCAAAACCGACTGATGCCTATTATACTTCAAAATGCCCCTGAATAAAAGTTCAGTGCATGCCAGATACGGGTATTTTTTGTATATTTTGTACTAAAAATATATCAGTTTCCTTCGTCAATTATAAACATTTACCATTTCTTTACATGGTGTTCATAATTTATTCATACAATCTGAATATAATCATCTTGTAAGCAGACGAAAGCAAATAAATCGATCATTTTTTCATAATAGCCCGGGAGCCGAAAGGTTTCCGGGCACTCCTCATTTTATGGGAAGTTTTATATCAGATCCGGATTCCCTTCTATTGAACTGAGCTTGATGATCTCATCGTTCAGGCTGAGCATCTTTTCATCCAGATCGGAGACAAGATGCGCGCACTCTACCAGTTCGTCTTTGATATGCTGAGGAGCATCGCCCTCAAACTTGTAATGGATCTTGTGCTCAAGACTGGCCCAGAAATCCATCGCAACAGTTCTTATCTGTATCTCAACCTTGGTATCCACAACCCTGTCGGAAAGATATACGGGAACAGTGACTATCATATGATAGCTCTTGTATCCGCTTGCCTTGGGGAAAGTGATATAGTCCTTGACCGTGAGGATCTTAATATCCTGCTGATGCTCGATCATATCGGCAATACGATATATGTCGGATGAAAAGGAACAGATGATCCTTACTCCGGCAATATCGTTTACATTATTAACCATGTTCTCAATGGTAGAATCCAGTCCGTGACGCTTGAGCTTCTTGACTATGCTCTCAGGTGTCTTCATCCTGCATTTGATATGCTCGATGGGATTGTACTGATGAATGTGCTGAAATTCTTCATTCAGTATCTCAATCTTGGTCTGAACCTGTCTCATTGCGGCATTATATACAAGAGTAACCTCCTGCCAGGTCTCTATGCCATTACCCTGTACTATTTCATTGATATCATTATCCATTGCTTAAATCCGGTCTTTCAAATATAATCACTGATATACAAAAACTCAGTTTTAAACATACGCATACAAAATATATTTTAACACATTAAAGTGTTTATGTGTAGTTTCAATTGAGAATACATTTTCGGACAGGAAAACCGGTATGTTCAGATTGTGGGTAAGAGAATTTCAGGATACGCATATGCTAAAGGACGTCGTCATAGAGGACGATACCGAAGATACGCGCACTCATAAGATCTTTAACAGCCTGGAAAAAGCATGCCATGCCCTCGATCTTGCCGTACCTATCTGGCTGGACAAGAACATCGAGGATTTCAAACGCACATCCAAATGCAGGTTCAGGAAAGAATCATTTATAGAAGAAGTCCCCTTCGACTACCTGGAGATACAGGTAATCGAAGAGGACCCGGTATAATATATTCATATGCCTGTCAGCTGCAGGAAAAGATCCGTCTTTGTGATGACCAGGAACGCTGCCACCGCTTCAATGACAAGTATCAATGGAACTCCGATGTAAAACTTCGGCTTCCTGATCTTGTGTCTGAATACTATCATCCCGAGCAGTGCTCCGGGGGTACCCATTACTGCAGCAGCTATAAGGTTCCTCTCCGGAGTTCTCCACTCGCCATTTATCGCTTTCTTTTTATCCAGACCGTATATCGCAAAAACAGCCAGATTCACAAGAAGGTATACAATTATAAATCCACAAACGCCCTGAATCATATCTTAATCATCATATCCGTTCGGATTATTCTTCTGCCATCTCCAGGAATCTTCGCACATTTCCCTGATACCGTACTGTGCGGTCCAGCCAAGTTCCTTCTTTGCAAGGGAAGCGTCCGCATAGCACTCTGCAATATCTCCGGGGCGTCTTTCCTTTATTGAATAAGGAATCTTCACTCCGTTTGCTTCCTCGAAATTCTTTACGATATCAAGAACGCTGTATCCCTGACCGGTGCCGAGGTTGTAGATCTTAAGTCCGGGGTTATCACTTATCTTATCAAGTGCCTTTACATGTCCGATGGCAAGGTCAACAACATGGATATAATCTCTTACTCCGGTTCCGTCATGAGTGTCATAATCATTTCCAAACACTCCGAGTTCCTTCAGCTTGCCCACTGCAACCTGCGTGATATAGGGCATAAGGTTGTTGGGAATTCCGTTGGGATTTTCTCCGATGGTTCCGGACTTATGAGCTCCGATGGGATTGAAATATCTGAGAAGAATGACATTCCATTCGTTGTCAGCCTTCTGAATATCAGAAAGGATCTGCTCAAGCATGGACTTGGTCCAGCCGTAAGGATTGGTGCACTGTCCCTTGGGGCATTCCTCGGTGATAGGAACAAATGCGGGATTTCCGTAAACCGTTGCGCTGGATGAGAAGATGATATTCTTACATCCGTGCTTTCTCATTACATCAACGAGAGTAAGGGTTCCGCCAATGTTATTCTCATAGTATTCCCAGGGCTTTGCTACGGATTCACCTACAGCCTTAAGTCCAGCAAAATGGATGACTGCGTTTATGTCTTCTTTTGTGAAGATTTCCTCAAGAGCCTCTCTGTCCCTGATGTCTGCCTTATAGAAAACAGGTGCTTTTCCGGTTATAGCCTCGATCCTTCCAAGTACCTTTTCATTCGCATTGGAAAGGTTATCAAGTATAACAACCTCTCTTCCCGCATTCTGAAGTTCAACAACTGTGTGGCTGCCGATGAATCCGGCACCGCCCGTAACAAGTATCTTACCCATATTTCCTCCTGTAATAGTGTTCTGTACCCCCTGTATTTACAACCGTAAAGGATTCCCCAGGGGAAGGGTCAAGTATTTTTACAGAACGACTCCGTTCTTTTCAAGAAGTGCCTGAGCGCTTTCAACGGAATCTACGCCGGTCTTATTCTTGATAGGTGCAAACTCCTTCTCTCTTGCGACTTCAAAAGGAAGGCAGCTGTCGCACTGGTGGATCATATCGAGAACAAGGTTCTCATACTTATATCCGTTGGGAGATTCCGGCTTGAAGAGATTACCATTTTCATCAAGGCAGGGGATCTTCTTTTCAACGATGTGAAGAGGAAGAGCTCCGTTAAGGATCCTCTCGAGCTGTTCTGTTTTGAACAGATAGTTAAGGATAACACCAAAGTTATATGCGGGATCTCCCTTTTCATTCTTCGCATTCATAAGTTCTTCGGTAAGATCGTAGTATTCCACGATTGAAGGCTTTCCATCCTCAAGGCAGATAACTCCAACCTTCTCATCGGGAGCAGCCTTTCTTACAACCTTGGCTCCTACAGTGCAGTTTCTTGCGATGGTAGCCCCCACAAAAACAGGATCTGCAATGCGCTGAAGCACGTTATCTACAGCAAATACATTGAACCATTCGATACCGTATTCGTGAACGCTGTCAAGAAGTCCTGCATTAACCAGTGAAATGAACCATCCTCCGTTTCCATTGGGAGAGGTTGCCATTCTTCCCTTTTCTTCAAGATAGATCCTTCCTTCGTAATCGGTTGCGGCGGCCATTTCCTGCATGAAGAAATGAACATGATCCTCGGGATATCCGAAGAAATTCTTCTCCTTAAAGAAAGCGACAGTGGCGTCATTATTCTTCTCGGATGTCATGATATAGATGTGGATCGGAGCACCCGCTCTGTCGGTAACATCCTTCATGTTATTGAAAAGGCACTCAAATATATAGAGTTCTCTGGTCTTGCCGACATTGTACATTCCCTTGGGATTGTCGGAGCCAAGTCTTGTACCCATTCCTCCTGCAAGAAGGAGTGCGGCAACCTTGCCCTGCTTGATCGCATCAAGTCCGACCTTATCGAACTCGGCCTTATTTTCTTCAATCTCGGAAATCTCCATGCAGTCAAGCGGTGTGATGACTCCGCGCTTTCCGAGTTCCTCCTGGTGCTTGCAGTTAGCCTGGATGCTCATATCGGTTGCATCGATCTGTGCAAGAAGTGCAGCCTTCTGTGCATCGTCAAGTTCGTCATAGTATTTCAGGACCTGCATCTGTCCGTATTTTTCAAGTTTTGCTTTTGCTTCTTCTAATGTCATCTTAATTCTCCGTTTCTTTTGTAGTGATAACACTTAACAACTTAATAGATTTTAGCACAAAAAAGCATCCGGCTCAAACGAACCGGATGCTGAAAAAAGTATAAAATTTTGTATTCTCAGGCGATTGGGATTTAAGCCTGCCTGTATGCCTCAATCCCCGATTGAGTAGTGAGGTTATAAAGAGGATTTGGAGAATTATTGTCATAATCGGATTTAACAAATACTCCAACCACATTACCATCGGCATCATAAACAGCCATAAATGTATCTCCATGTCCTATAACATGACCGGCTACATGAGGAGTCTCATTTATAGTTCCAGGCAGATAAGAAGCATTAATCTCCACCTCAATAGAATTTGTACCAGAAAGGTTACCTTCTGCAATATCCGCAAGAAATGCCTCTCTGATACGGTCAGCAGTCTGGATATCTCTTGATCTCCTTGACTGCTCAACATATTTGACAAACTGAGGAGCTAGCAGCCCTATCAGCACTGACATTATCGCTATTACTATTATAAGTTCCACAAGGGAAAAACCTTTGTTTTCCTTCATAAAAACACCTTAATCGTTTAATCTGGAAATATTAATAAAATCTTAAGATTTATTCTATGTCAGGTTTTTCCTTATTTCAATAGGTTTTTTGCGATGTAAAACGTTTTCTTTTATATTTTTTTAATTACTTGACATTGAAAGCTCTTTCATTCTCTGATCTTCATTATCAAAAACAGCCTTCGCAGTTCATCCACAGAATACGGCACGAGAAGAACAAGGCTTGTGAAGAAGGGGAGAACATATCTGCTCTTATTTTCCCAGAAGGTAAAAAAGATAAGTCCTCCGAGAAAATAGATCAGTGCAAGGATCATAACGGGCTTCGGGTCTTCTTTTCTGCGGAATATCATGAGCACTGCCAGAAGAAGTGCCATAAGGTAAACAACGGACTGATATCTGTTTGCAAAATTGATAAGGGTGTTATACAGATCACCCGAAGAATATATTTCCGCAAGCCATTCCGGAGCATCCGACGGATTTGTTCCTGAAAGCTCATTCCATACTGAGGTCATGGATATTCCCTCCATATCGGGTGCTGTCCACTCCTGCCTGAGCTTTGTTCCGAAGAACCATTTGATATAAGCGGGTTCTTCTTTCATGGTCCCTATGATCTGTCTGATGTCTTCCTTCGCTACGGCCGAAGCTGCTTCGGCATTAAATCCGTTTTCTTCAAAGGTTCCCTGGTTATACCTGTTATAGGCGCCGGGATTTCCGTCTGTTTCCTGGAGGCCCATTGCAACCCAGCATATGGCGGGAACTCCGTCGACATCCTTATATCCGCTCTTTTCTTCGAAGAACTTCTGAACTCCCACGGAAGCAAGGATTGCAGATGCCGCCACACATATTCCCGCAATAATGATCATGATCTTCCTTCTTCGCATGTACTCGAGGAACAGCACGATAAATGCAGCTATCAGAAGTATCCATATCTGCATACGCAAAAGAACGGCCATGCTTCCGAACAGGCACATCGATATGATATGGATCTTCTCACCTGTATGAAGATATCTCGTAAGAAAATATGCAAAGCAGAATGTAAAAGCAACCGAACCGAGATCGCCGTACATGTAGGGAATATAGAGATACAGAGGCAGACACGCAGTAACCATCACACAGTAAATGCTCCTTGCAAAAGAAGACACATCCTCCTCCTTAAGAGCCTGATAGCCCGCATGAAGGATGAATCCGGGATACAGTATGTGCAGAAACTGTATTGACTCGAACATCTTGTCACCGAATATGTGATAAAGCAGATAATAGAAAAAAACCAGTCCCTTTTGCTGGGGATAGATTCCTATATATCCTCCGGGCTGAAACATTTCATACTGGGTGGATGAACCTTCCTGACATGCATAAACCGCCGCATAAAATGTATTGATCTGATCCCCGTCCATGTAATAAGGGTGATTCATAACATATACCAGACCCGCAGATATCATGACAAATGTACACAGTACCAGAACAAGATCTGCAGTCTTTTCCTGCTTTTTGCAGCATTTATCCCAGAAAACTCCGGAGACAAGTATTACAGCAAGAAAAATGCCGAAGACTATCAGCTGCTTTACAGGATCATCTTCAATATAAACAGATTCCTGCCCATTAAAGCGTCTGATGAGATATGTGCCTGTCACCGCATAATATGAAAGAAGCGCCAGACCCGCAGCTGCAAAAACATACATCAGTGATATGGCAATATCCGGAAAAGATGCATATATATTTCTGTACTCTTTATTCTTACTCATATTTAAACCATGATCTTATGATCAATGAATTATCAACACCTGCTACAACTCAAATGCCGACTATAACTCAAATGCCGAGAAAAACCTGTCAGCAGCATCTGAGCCCGAGGTTTTGATAAGAAGACTTTTCAGTTCCTGTCTGTCATCTCCGAGGCTCCGTATCATCTTATCCCTGTTGGTATCATCAATACACTCAAGCCTGCTAAGAAGATCAAAATGTTTCTTATCCGGAAAATGATCCCTGACTGCAACCCAGCTTTCATTTCCATCAGGGCTTCCCTCCCTGTGACGGTACAGATAATCCGACATAAGCGAGGAATTCGCTTCGGACAGTTTCTCAGGATGAAGAAGCCTCAGAATACAGAGTGATGCCTTCATGACGCGTCTCCTGCTCTCATAGGCATCCTTGTCACAGCTTCCGTAATCCTCTTCACCGCAGAGGATCTGATTGGTAAAGCCTTCATCATCAGGCTCTGCAAGAAGTCTTTTTACCCACGCATCCCATTTTTCATATCTGTCATTTTCTATCTTCGTGATATCAGTAAGATGCGGCGGAGCCCCGTATCTTACTGCGCCTGCAAGGAGTGCTCCCATATCTCCTGAAATGCCCGGAAGCATTATCTCTTCAAGAGAAGTGCATCCATTAAAGATTCCCTCCCCCGTCATGCATGAAGGCATTGATATGCTGATCAGATTTATGCAGTTTGTAAAGCACCAGTCACCAACTGATGTAATGCTATGCGGCAGGCTTATCCTTTTTAATGTCTTTCTTCCGAGAAATGCTTTTTTTGACACCGCTGTCACTTTTCCAATCCCTTCCGGATTTTCCGGCAGTGTCAGTTCGGTAAAGCTTCCCGTCACTCTTGTAAGAAAAACTCCATCCGCTCTTACATCAAAGATGAGTTCACCTTCGGGATAACTTATCTCTTTTTCCAAATCAGGACCTCTTTTTTCTAAGAAATCATCCCGGTACATTGAACATTGAATGTCCGACCGGTTATTAATCATTCAATGTACCAGTTATCATCACAGATCAAGCTTCAGGATTTTCTCCTTCAGATCATTTCCTCTTTCCGACAGTTCCATATCCTTAGCCAGTTCCTCGTAGTCTCTGCTTCCAAACGAGGCTATGAATCTCGATGACCACGGATCCGATGTGAGCTTTGTCGCAAGTATCACAGGCTCATTTCCATCCTTATATGCCTCCCTTACAAAAGAGATCATATTGGACAACTCATTTCCGCTCTTTTCCACTTCCTTTTTCAGAGAAGAAATCTTCTTCTCATATGCCTGTGAAATAACTGAAAATGCACCGCTTGCACTGTCGCAGGATGCATCATTGCACGCTCTTATCATATCATCATAAAGTGCAGCGCTTCCCTTCAGGATCTTCCTTTCCTCATCACTGAGCGCCCCTGCTGTCTTAAGCGAATGCATTCTCTTTGCGGCAGTTTCGGATGATCGTCTGAGGATATCCGTTACCTCGGAACAGTTACCTCCTTCTGAGGACTTTGCCTTGACTGACTTCAGCACAGGATTAACGGCAGTTATAAGATCTGCTTTTTCCATAGCTGTTCTCATATCAGCGCAAACAGAATCAAACAGCATTCCGAGGACAGAAAGCCTTTCATCAAAACCGGCATTCGATGCCTTGCCGATAATTCCGGGAGAAGGCGAGCCCGCAAGGATATCCGCGATGCGATAATCCTTCTTGTACTTTTTATACATGTCATAATATGCCGCAAAGTCCTTGGATACGCGCTCGCATCTCAGATACTGTGAAATAAGTGTTTCATCCGCTGTTATCTCTTCCTCCTCGCACAGCTTCAGCATTTCTGAAAGATCTTCCCATCCTCTTGCGGTAACATATGATCTTCCCTGAGGTGACATCTCCATCACATAGAAGTCATCCTTTTTGACATCAAGATACCCGAGCACTGCACCGTGGATATTACGTCCGTATGCATATTCACGCCAGATCTTCAGGTCGGGATCAACGGATATCACTTTCAGTCTGTCCAGTGTCGCCACATCAAATTCCCTTACCGAGCGGTTGTACTCAGGAGGATTTCCGGCCGTTACGATAACCCATCCCTCGGGAACTGAGTGTCTGCCAAATGTCTTATACTGCAGGAATTGCAGCATTGACGGTCCAAGGGTTTCCGAGACGCAGTTTATCTCATCCAGGAAAAGAATGCCTTCCTTAATCCCACTCTTTTCTATGGTCTCATAAACTGATGAAATGATCTCACTCATTGTATATTCGGTCACGGGATATTCCTCACCGCCGAATTCCTTTTTGGTTATATACGGCAAGCCCAGAGCGGACTGTCTGGTATGATGCGTCATGGAATAGGATACAAGCGCTATCCCCAGCTCTGATGCGATCTGTTCCATAATGGCTGTTTTACCTATACCCGGCGCTCCTATCATGAAGATCGGGCGCTGTCTTACGACAGGAATACAGTAATCCCCGTCATCGGTTTTCTTGAGATATATGAGAACGGTATCCTTAATGACCTGTTTTGCGTTAGCTATGTTCAATTCAGTGCCTCCTCTTCTATGACCGCCTTCATGCTCCATGCCGGCGGACTGAGTCTTCCGGGATCATCATTCAGAAATGCAAATATGACATCAAAGTCAGGTTTCTTTTCGGGATAGATTCCGTACCCGTCGGTAAAATAGATCATTCCCTTAAGATTATCGAACTCTCGTTTTTCGTTAAGATCATCAACGTATGAAAAAACAGGTCTGAAGTCCGTCGCACCTCCGCCGTAAAGTTTCATCTCCGAAAGGTATCTGTCCAGCTCTGAGGTGTCCGTTATCTTTTCATCGCTTTTCACTTCACTGTCGCACTGAATAATGTGGACGTTCACCTTGCGGAAAAAGCTTTCGTTTCTTTTCAGCAGATCGAAGGTATGTCTGATGAACTTTCTGACTGTTTCACCGCTGCAGGATGCGGATGTGTCAATCGCTATGACAAAATCCCTTATCCTTTTTTCATCCCTGTATTCGAGCGGTTCAATAAAGGGCATTCCGTTATAATTCTCAAGTCCGTAGGTGTAATAAATATAATCAAACTCGTCGTCGCTTAAGCGCAGCTGTTCACCCATCACGACAAAGTGCTCGAGAAGCTTTGCATAATCATACTTAACCTCAGCGCCTTCCGAAAGATTCCGCTCCAGAGATTCTGCCGCACTTCCTTTTTCGGAAAAATTCTTAATCTCAGCAAGAACCTGTCGTGCGATCTTCTTCCACTCCTCTTCGGATATCACAAGTTCTCCCTCCGATGAGGAATGCCACAGATCATGCTCATCACGCTTAAATGCCCGCTCATACTCAAGAACTCTCGAAGGCGTCAAAGGATTTTTCCTGAAATATTTATATATCTTTTCTGCGGAAAGAGGTCCTATATCCTCTCTGAGTACCCTGAGCATTCCGGCGCTTCGAAGATCATCGTCTATTGTAAGACAGGGCTCATGCAGTTCGGCTATAACGCTCTCGGCTGCAATGTCACAGGAAAGGTCCCACAGCACTGCATCCGTTCTTTTTCCCGTAAAGGGATGGGCAAAGATATGATGGAGCAACACATGAAAAAGTATCCTGGCAGGCAGCTTAAAATCCCTCTGAGAACACTTAAGCAGATACACCGGATCGTAATACATAACCGATTCTGCGGAAGCTATCCCGCCAAGCCCGGGTTTTGACACAGTCTTCAGTTCCATAAGGCTCCTGTCAAGAAACCTGAAGGACATAAGAATCTCATCCCTTGCAAGTTCCAGCACCTTCCCTGCAAGAGAATCCAACTCGCGGATATATTCTTCACTTGGATTCACAGTATCATTCATGATAAAAGAAAAAAGGAGCGCCGTTATCAGGCGTTCCTTTCACGTTAAACAAACATATCAAATACCCGGCCCGTAGCTTCGTATCCGTAGCCCTCGCCGCCGGAACCGTAGAACACCGTTTCTCCGTAATGATCACTTGCAATGCGGTTGAAGGCATCTTCTATCTGTCTTGCTTCCTTAGAGCCCTTCTTAGGACCGCTGCTCATTACCTGATGATCCGGATAGACAACAGGCTTAGCCGCACCTATCGAATCCCTGCCGGCATTCCGTTTTACGCTTTCGGTAAAACCGTCGGAAAAACCTGACGTATTATTCACTGAGTAGCGCATCGGATTAATATATACTTGTGAACCGCCATAAGCGGAAACAGGTGATATCTTCATGTATTTACTTTAGTGCATTTCCCGCAAAAAGACAAGAATATAAAGGGAGTAAAACCTATCTTACAATGAACCTTCCGACAAGTTCTTCCAGCCTTTCAGCAAGACGGCTGCACTCGGAAACCATACGTTCAGTCTCACTCATTCCCTGAACAATGTCTGTAGTCTTGCCGGCAATATCAGAGACTCCGTCCGAAGCTTCTCCTATGGTGTTATTAATAGAACCGATGGCGTCTACGATATTTGCTATGAACTCGGTCAGTTCATCAACGCTGTTCTTGATACTTGCCATACTGTCCTTGAAAATATCCGCATCATCCTGATACTGGACACCGACCTTCTGGAAACCGGCATAATCCTTGAGAACTGTTTCCTCGAGGAATGTTCCCATCTCTTCAAGACATGACTGCATCTGGTAAACAGCAGAATTAACATCCTTAACAATACCGTCTATATCAGCAACCGCAGTGGATGTCTGGTTTGCGAGATTTCCTATCTCTGTTGCGACTACCGCAAATCCTCTTCCGGCTTCACCTGCCCTTGCAGCTTCGATTGAAGCATTAAGTGCAAGAAGAGATGTCTGCGAGGATATCGACATAATGGTATCTGTCAGTTCATTTATCTTCTCAACAGCCTTGGAATCATTTATAGCCTTGTCAGATCTTGATTTAACATTTTCGTATATACTTCTGGTGGATGCTGAAGCCTTTTCGGTTGTGAGCTTAAGATCCGTCGCACGGTCCATGATCTCATCTGAAACGGTGGATCCGTCGTTTGTCTGCATCTCTATCTGATGCATCGAATTCTGTATATTACCGATATCAGTATTTATATTCCCTGCAGATACAGCACATTCCTGCATTGAGGAAGCAAGCTGCTGTGTGGTTGCAGAGTTATCGGTACACATTCCGTTAACGATGTCTGCGGTGCTGTCAAGGTCCTTTGCCTTGGCATCGATCTCCTTTGCAGCCGAATGAATGCCGTCTACTATCTCCCTCAGGCTTGCTCTCATTGTGCGTATCGCATTTGCTATCAGTCCGAATTCATCCTTTCTCGAGCAGAGGGCTCCCGACTTGGGATTATGTCTTAAGTCAAGATCGGAAGTCTGGTAGATGATCTCTATAAGTGATGAGATGGGTCTCAGCAAAAATGTGATGATCCCGTAAAATACGCAGGCAAAAAATATCAGAAGCAGCACTGCGGTCAGTACGAGCCTGGACTGCATCTCGGAAATTGCAGCCTTTACCGCAGAAGCATCCTGAGTAAGATACGACATTGCCTTTCCGGCAGTGTTTATCGCAATGGCGGAAAGTATGATCCCGAAGATCACAAATGCAACTCCTATCGCCAAGGACAGTTTTGTTACAAGAGAATTTGTAAAACCGGCTTTGTCTGGTCTGTTTTGTCCCATACGCTTCACCTCGTCAAAAAACTGTTATCGCAACATCTTATCAAATGATCATTTCTTTATGTAAGGGCTGTAAAATCTGGTAGTAAACGGAAAAGTATATTTTGAATACCGTGCAAGATCTTTAAGCTTTATGCTGTACTGTTCTCCCCACGATGCTATCTCAAGCCATATCTCACCTTCATGATCCGCCAGGCCGAGAACCGTCATATAATGTCCCTTTACGCTTCCGCCCGCCTTCTTACGATCCCTTGTATAGAGCGGAACATTTTTCTTTTTAAAGAGAAAGGGATATGTAGGTCCTGCGGCAAATATGACAGGCATGTCCTTTTTCAGGCACTCCCTGATATGATATGCATTACACCTGAGTTCCGAAGCTGCGGTATGTCCCCATCCGAGCCTTAGCGGAATGTGATGTCTTAACAGATATAAATTACACATCAGGGGATAATAATAAGGAGCAATACCCAGATTCGGGAAAACGAAGATCCCTCCCTTTTCCAGTCTGCGGATATGCTCCTTGTATTCTTTTCTTGTTTTGGAAGGATCCGCATAACCCCTGTAAACCTTAAGATCATGCAATGCAACAACTCCGCATCCGTACCCGCGGAGTTGTCTGTCCAGATGAGAGTCCTTGGAAAACCACATCTGGGATCCTGCGGTATAGATTTTCTTCAATGAAAGTGTTTCGCTCTTCACCCGAAAATCTCCGAAATTATCTGGTTCTTTCGTCCCCCCAGAAAAAGAGTGCCACAGTTCCGGGGCCCGTATGACTTCCGATAGTTGCACCGATCGAATAGATCTCTACCTTGCCGTTCATCTTAGTGAATTTTTCTTCGATAAGATCCGCAACCGCTCTTGCATCCTCATAGCAGTCGGAATTGCTTATGAAAACTTTTCCGGAGTAATCAAGCCCGTTCTCGGCATGTTCCTCCATCACTTCTACTATGCGCTTTATTACGCGTTTTTTTCCTCTGACTTTTTCTCTTGCAATGAGCTTGCCTTCGTCATTTACATTGAGAAGCGGGCAGATACCAAGGACCGTACCTATTGCACCTGCGGTCTTGCTGACTCTTCCGCCTCTTATGAAAAATGTAAGGTCACTTGAGAAAAACCAGTGCTGTGCTCTGTTCTTGTTAGCTTCTATCCAGTCACGGATCTCATCGATGCTCTTACCTTCATCTCTAAGATCAGCTGCCTTGTCCAGTACAAGTCCGTGTCCGGTTGATGCGGCAAGTGAATCGATCACGTAAAGCTTTCTGTCAGGATATTTGGCAGACAGTTCCTCGGCTGCAAGCCTTGCCGAATTATAGGATCCCGAAAGTCCGCTTGAGAATGCTATATGAAGTATATCCTTTCCCGACTCCAGATAGGGCTCGAAAAATTCAGTATACTCTCCCATCGTTATCTGGCTTGTCTTGGTATCTTCACCTGCGAGCATTCTGTCGAACAGCTCCTTGGGCGGAACACTCTTTCCCATATCATCAAGATAATCAGTTCCACCGAGCTCGAAGTGAAAGTATTTTACTCCGATGTTTCTCTTTTCAAAATATTCATGAGAAAGATCGGTAGTGGAACAACTGGTCAAAACAAAATCAGCCACGTTCAATAACCTCCGAAATGTTATTCGTACCAACCCCTGATACAGTATATCACTGAGGTACCGCCTCAGTCCAATATTCCTGGTTATATATGTCAACCAGGCGGTAAAGAGCGATGTAGTCCCCGCCCACATAAGTGTTGCTTATCTCGATATTATCGGGATCAGAGACAACAAGTGTATCTCCGAGGTAATAGCTGTCTTCATACTCACCGTTATAGGTATAGTAATCACAGACAAAATCAATACGGTCGCCTGACTTTAGTTCAATAAGACCTCTGGCCTCGGTTTCATTATCCGTATCCGAATAGTCAAGGCGTGCTCCCGCGATATAACCGTAGGGAGAATCATTGTCGAAAACAAGCTCAAGCTTAACGAGAACATCATTCAGATATGCGGGCACGTAACCGGTGATCGTATAATTCTTACCGTCATCCACGGTGTCGGTGTGATAATATGCAACGGGCTGTCCTTCTATGGAAAGCCATGTGCCGTCAACCTTTGCAATTAGGTTGCCCTTACCGTCAATGTTGAAGATATTATCAAGACCAAGATCCACGTATCCGCTTCCGTCGTCATAATACATGGCAAGATCCACGCAGTTCAAAAGCTGCCACTGCTCATCCGAAATGGAGATAAAGTATTCATCTTTCTCTTTTTTCCAGGAAAGGACCGATGCATCAAAATGATTATCCGAGATGTAATCTGCTGTCTGCTGATCCGTCATGACTCTTCCCGAAGAAAGACCGGATGACAGTGATGAAAGCAGAGAGAGCATATCGGACATTCCAGATGAAGAAGTAAGTGATGAAAGCGCATCATATGCGGTGGAAGCCGAATCTCCGGAAAGGAGAGACAGAGGGCTCTGAACCTGTGACCCCATAATGCTCTGTCCGGACACTTCAAGACTTGCAAATTCCCTTATGCAGTCCGAATATTCATCATCAAGACCTATCTGTTCATATGTATCGATTGCCTGGTTAACCTTCGCAGACTTGCTGTTATACGGGAAGTATATCGAGACACCGTATGCATTGGTCATTGTCTGGGAAGTACGGTTATATTTCACCGCAGAGAGTATTGTCCCCGCAAGAGCGCTTCCCTCATCGGTTCCGAGCTGCTGCGCAAAATTGACAAGATCTATCTGATCGATCCTGGAACTTGTCGCAAATTCCCTGGATCCTGTTCTTGCATTCGAAACAGTCTGATATTCACCGCCAGTGATAAGCGACTGGGTACTGGTGCAGAATTCCCTGAAATCATCACCTATGGTTTCCTGAAGTTCTGCAAGATCCACAAGGGACAGGGTCGTCTTCTGTCCTGCACATTTTGCTGCACATGTATCAATGAAATCATCGATTATGATCTTACCAAGATCGATGGTCTCCATTGAAGTATTCTTCGAAAGAGATGTAAGCCAGTTGGTATAATACCAGCCTATTCCGGGCTCTGTTTCCTCGGAGCCTATCAGATAATCGGCAAATTCAGCAGCCATAAGATCGGTTTCAACCGTACCCATGAGACAAGCATCAAATCCGATAAAATCATACTTAATGCCTGCGTTCTTAAGTGCACTTCTTATCTCTGCAAGATCCATCGAACCTGACTTCGGATTCTTTTCATCATAGCCGTATCCTGAAACAGAACCGCCGCCATGATCCCAGAAAATAAGGATATTCCTGTTTGCAGGAAAACTGTTATGAGCATACTTGATAAAACCGGTAAGTGTCTCGGGATCTGTCATTGAGGGCGTTCCCATATCGCTCTCAAGGCATTCGAGCTCTCCGTCTCCGAGAACTCTGTAGATCTGATTGACCGATGAAGAAATGGTACTGTTCTTCCATTCCCTGCATCCGCCGGTATAGACTATCAGATTTACATTCGAGGAAAGGCTTGCCGCTGCCATCTCCATAAGGTCGTTTGTTGCCATGCCGGATTTAGATTCAAGATCCGTTCCGCACATATAGACCATGATGGTAACAACATCCTTGCCATCGCCGAGGATCGTAGTATATCTGTCCCTTGCTTCGGGTGATACTGAACGGTCTAAAACCCCGACATTCTTGTCAGCTCCCCATGACGCGGAAGTTGAAGAAACACCCGCTAAATATGATGAAGAATCCCCTCCGAGAAGCGATGCAACGTTTCCAAGCGAAGGGAAAGATCCGCCTCCGGATGAAGAACCCGAAGATCCGAAGAGTCCCGAAAGTCCTCCGCCGGCAAATATGATAAGTATCACGACAATAATGACAATCCTGAGAAGGCCGCCACCACCGCCTGATCTGCGCGGAGTTCCGGAAGGATATCCATTTCCGGACGAATAGTGAGGCTGATTGAGTGATGGTCTGAAGCTGCTCCCGCCTCCTGATGAAGGCTTTCTTCCTCCAAAGCTTCCGGATCCTACAGGACCGGTTCCAAGCCCTGAGCCTCTTCTCTGTACGCCCTTTCCTCCTCCGGTAACATGTGTCTGTCTTCCTCTTGGTGCTGCCATTTTTTCATATCTCCTTAAGTCAGATATCTTCTATATCTTCGAATTCCGTTTCATTCATGACACGGTTGTAAACAAAGTCCTGAGTTTCTTCCACAATCTCGGAATAGCCTGTAAGAGCTGCAAAAGCGCCAAACTGTGCGGCTCTAGCCTCCCTTGGCATCCTGGGATGCCTTGAAGGGTCCGGTTCATGTACGGGAAGATCAATTATGTCGTCATATTTTGAGCTCATGCCTTATGACCTCCCACCTGACCGTTTCTTTCGGCAGTCATTGCGCCTTCCTCGAGATTCATGCCCTTAAGTATAGCATTTTTTCCATATTTTTGCTGAATATTAAGAACCGCCTCCTGAAGAGCCCTGTCTTTTTTTTCGCTCGTCAGAGCGGCTTCTCTTTCTTTTTCGAGAGCTTCGTAATCCGTGAAAAGATCAAGCTGGACATACTCGGTCTCTTTTCTGTCCTCCGAAGCCCCCTCTTCTTCCGTGAGAGTATGATTTGCCACGATATTGACTCTTCTGATGAGAAGGTTCATGTCGATGATCTGCTCATAAAGCTGTGCCGCAGCATTCACCATAGCCCTTGTGGAAGAGGTGTAGTGTCCGAGGTTCATGCTTCCTCCGGCAGGTGCGGGAACAAGACGTCCGTAATAATCCTTTATGACCTCCCCGTTATAATTCTTCATCCTGTCCTTATCGAGAACATTTTCCACATCATAACCGACATAAAGTACTATCTGGTCGGTAACAAGTCCCTTTTTTACCAGATCGAGTGAAAGCTGTTCGGCCATCTCCTTGATGATGAGAATACCGCTTTCTGCAGAATAAGGAGTTTTAAGTACCTGCCCGCTTGAGATGGAGGTAGCCTTGGGAACATAGCCTTTTATATCCGAAATCTCGCAGGGCTCATATCCCCATGCATGATCTATTATCAGTTCTGCATTTACGCCAAAAAGCTTATAGAGAAGATCCTCGTTGTAGTGGGAGGTTCTGCTTCCGACCGAACATCTCGCAACATCTCCGAGAGTGTACATTCCGTTTTTTTCAAGCTTGCGGGCAGTGCCCCTTCCTATGCGCCAGAAGTCTGTAAGCGGTTTATGATCCCAGAGCTGCTCTCTGAAGGATCTTTCATCAAGTTCCGCAATCCTCACTCCGTCCTTGTCCGCGGGTATATGCTTTGCAACTATGTCCATAGCCACCTTGCACAGGAAAAGATTGGTACCTATACCGGCAGTGGCTGTAATGCCCGTTTCGGTACGTATTTCCCGGATCATCTTCATGGCAAGTTCGTGAGCGGTCATTTTATATGTTCCGAGGTAATGTGTTACATCCATGAAAACCTCATCGATCGAATAGACATGCATATCCTCGGGGGCAACATATCTGAGATATATGCTTACTATCCTGGAGCTGTATTCCATGTAGTGGCGCATTCTGGGAGGAGCTATGACATAACCGAGTTCAAGAAACGGGTCCTTTTTTATATCCGGATCAAAGGAGGAACTTCCCGTAAAAGACTTCCCACCTATAGCACGCTTCCTTGCCGCGTTTACTTCCCTGACTCTCTGCACCACCTCAAAAAGGCGCGCACGGCCGGGGATGCCATAGGACTTAAGTGAAGGTGAAACGGCAAGGCATATGGTTTTTTCCGTACGGGAAGGGTCAGCGACAACGAGATTGGTCTTAAGAGGATCAAGGCCTCTTTCCATGCATTCGACAGAGGCGTAGAAGGATTTGAGGTCAATGGCAATAAAGGTCCGGCGTCCCGGACCATCGTCTGAATATATTCGTTTATCCGAATTTGAATTTTCCATGAATATTTACGGACTGCGCCATGATAGTTTCAACGCGATACACGATGTATCAAAGGCCTGTCCGCAAGTACATGGATGTACTTGCAGGCCCAGCACTCGCCTTTCGGCTCTGGTTCACCCCGTAACGGTACTAAGCTCATGCTTCACTTCGTTTGCATTCGCTAAGTGCCGACGGGGTTCACAAGGTTCGCTTATGTAACTATCATATCGCAGTCCTGTTAATTCTACTTTATCTCAAACGGATTAGCTTCTCCTGCTTCCATCTGAAGGATGCCTTCGACGCAGTGTTCGACCATCTCACGGACGGCGACATCTGTGTAAAAGGCCATGTGGGAGGTGAGGAGAACGTTGGGGAAGGATTTGAGGACAGCCATGTCGTGATTGTCGAGGACGTCACCTTTTCTGTCGAGGTAGTAAAGGCCTGCTTCGTTTTCGATGGTGTCGAGTCCTGCGAAGCCTATTTTGCCGGATTCGAGTCCCTTGATCATTGCACCGGTATCGATGAGCATTCCCCTTGCGCAGTTAATGATCATTACTCCGTCCTTCATGAGAGCAATCTGGTCTTCTCCGATCATATGGTAATTATCCTCAAGTCCGGGAACGTGAAGGGATATGATATCGCATGTCCTATAGATGGTTTCAAGATCGGTATATGTTGCAAACTTTGCTGCGGCATCATTTTGCTTTATGTCGTAGCAGAGCATCTTACAGCCAAATCCGGATAAATGCTCTATCACTTTGGTTCCGATCCTGCCGGTTCCGATGATACCTACAGTACAGTCCTGAATATGTCTTCCGAGCTTTCCCTTAAGTGAATAATCCTGGATATTGCCTCTTTCGATGATGGGCATGATCTTACGAAGTCCCATGAGCATCATCATGATCGAATAATCAGCCACTCCTGTAGGATCGTATGATATCGAAGCTGTCCTTATACCGATGCTGTGAGCATAGGCATTATCAATGTGGTCATAACCGATGGTTCGTGTCGAGATAAATCTGATACCCAGCTCTTTGAATCTGTCAAGAAGTGCCGGATCCATGGTGTTTGTCAGTATGCTAAGAGCATCATAGCCTTTCGCAAGGTGTGCATTATCAAGCGAAGGATATTCACTTGTAAAGCCATACTCAATTCCCATACGTGAGCAGATATCTTCAAAATATCCCTGCTCATCATACGGTCTTAACGAAAAAGCAAAAATTTTCATGTCTGTTTCATTCTCCCTTATAAGAAAAAGTTCATATCACTTCTGATCTTTTGTAATGACAGCAACGTCATATGCAGGAAGTGTCAGTGTCCCGGATCTGTAGGTGATCTTGTCGGATGATGTATTAAGCGTTCCAGCAAGAAGTGAATAATCGCAATACATTTCCGGAATTTTCACAGTCACCTCTTCAGAGGATGTATTGATTGCGATCATCACAGGATCACAGCCCTCTGCCACCTTGATATATACCGCACATCCCGCATCGGAATGCAGTATCGCTGCAATGTCCCCTCTTGCTATCGCAGGGAAGATCCTTCTGAGTCTGATTGCCTCCCTGTAGTAATTATATACCGAATTCTCATCCTTCACCTGATCTTCATATGATCCGTATTTCATAGAGATATTATCCATGCCGGCAGGACCGCTGCACATACCTGTTGCATCCGGATCCGAAGACCACTGCATGGGAGCTCTTTTATTCTCATCCTTACCGGAGCCCTTCATACCGAGTTCCTCACCGTAATACACATATGCGGTGCCACTCATCAGAAGGTTGAGTGCTCCTGCCATCTTGACTCTTGCGTCTGCATATTCTCCTGCATAATATCCGGCACTGCGTCCCATATCATGATTGGTATAAAAGGGAGCGTTGATATAGTCCGGATTAAAAGAAGCATATAATCCCTGTTCTGCAAGCTGGGTAGAGACATATCTTTCAGCAGTACATGAACCTCTGAGGGTATTTGCGATGATACCGTCGGAATCCGCAAACTCAAAATCAAACATACTGTCAGCGCCGCTTGCATAATATTCCGAATAATCCGCCTGTGAAGACCAGCCCTCACATACTATGTAAGCATCAGGATCAAGTTCCTTAACGTCGCTGACAAATCTTCCGAGCGCCTCGATGCTCATGTTCTTATCACCTGTATAGTATGAGGTTACTGCATCCATTCTGAAACCGTCACATCCTTCATCAAGCCAGAATGCGGCAATATCCCTGAATTCTGCCCTTACAAGAGGAGAATCAAGATTAAGATCCGGCATTCCGCTCCAGAATCTCGCCTCATAGAACCAATCAGTTCCAAGGACTCTGCTGTATCCTCCGGACTCCTTATCGGTAAAATTGTAATATTCCAGATACCTGCATGCAGATGCATCAGGTTCTTCACCGGGAGCAAGGGATCTCAGATAGTCGCACGCCTCCTTA
This sequence comes from uncultured Lachnospiraceae bacterium, assembly GCA_946631295.1. Classification (GTDB taxonomy): domain Bacteria; phylum Bacillota; class Clostridia; order Lachnospirales; family Lachnospiraceae; genus AC2028. The sequence continues at coordinate 29,377 of CAMOZY010000005.1, read as the reverse complement.
AACCAGGGGTGTTCGGATGATGAATGGTTCATGACCGTATCGTTGTACACGCGTATATTTCTTGCATGACATTCCGCTATAAGAGCTTCATAGTCCGAAAGATCACCATACTCAGGATCAACAGCCTTATAATCAGTGACATCATATTTATGATATGTGGGTGAAGGACATATCGGGCTCAGCCATATCGCATCAAAACCGAGATCTTCAATATAATCAAGCCTGCTGATCACGCCCTGCAGATCACCGATACCATCACCATCTGAATCGCAGAAGGAGTATACAAAAATCTCGTATACTGTTCTGTAGCTGTCATCGGACGAATAAAGAGGCTTTTCATCATTAAGCCTGTTCATCTGAAGTGAACATGCAGAAAGGGCGGCAGTCATGATAACTGCCGTCATTACGGTTAGGAGCTTATTATTCTTTTTAAAGATATTCATCATTCCTGTTCCATAAAATATATTCTTGATGCAAAATCCGGGAAGTGACGGACCTCGGAATTAAAACCGGTCCCGCCGAATGCCTGCTTAAGATGAACTCCGGAATACATCAGTGCATCACCGGATGCCTTAAGATCTTCGCACTCCGTATCCATTTTAACAAATTTTGCGATCACGTCCACTAAAACTCCGTCCTGTTTCAGATGGATGGGAGAGACAGTATTTACCAGATCTCCGAATTCACGCACATCTATCTTGAGCATGCGGTTATAAAAATGATATATCTCATCAGCAGAAAGTCCCTTCGCATAAAAAGTATGGAACTGCGAATTAGGAACCACGAGCTTTTGCATCAGGAACCCGACTGCTTTTTTCTTATCCTCCGAAACAACGGTCCATTCAGTCAGATTGCCTGCTGATGAAGTATCTGATGATACACCGTTAACAGGAAGATATCCCCCGCTCCTTCCGCGGTAAAACTCACCGAACTGAAGAATCTTCCGCCATTTCTTATAAAGTTCCACCTGGGCTTTGACCGATGCGATATCCTCTTTATTCATGTCGCACAGATTGCATTCGTACCCGAACACACCAAATGCCGCAACATTAAACCTTGTCTCAAGAGATGTCTCACGAAGTGTCTGATGATTGGGGCTTGCTGATACATGCGCGGAAAATACCGACTGTGGATATCCGTAGCTATAGCCTGTCTGTATTGCCGCCCTGCAAAGAGGATCGGTATCATCGCTTGCCCAGATCTGTGGAAAGTAACTCAGTATTCCGAGGTCAAATCTGTTTCCTCCGGATGCACATCCTTCGAAAAGAATATCCGGAAATTTCTCCGTAAGTTTCTTCATCACGGAGTAAAGTCCGCATATATATCTGTGGAACACTTCACCCTGTCTGTCAGATGGAAGATATTTGGAATAAACATCCGTAAATGTCCTGTTCATATCCCACTTGACATAGGAGATATCAGCAGAAGAAAATACCTCGCTCATTTTTTCCGTGATGTATTCACACACTTCCGGATTGGCAAGATCAAGTATTCTCTGATTCCTGCCCTCGGAATGTTCTCTTCCCGGAATCTCTATAACCCATTCGGGATGTGCCTCGTAAAGCCCGGATCTTACACACACCATCTCAGGTTCTACCCAGATACCGAATCCCATGCCAAGTCCGGTTATCTTATCAGTCAGACTTTTAAGTCCGCCGGGAAGTTTTTTCTTATTCACATCCCAGTCGCCAAGACTTGTGTGATCATCATTTCTTTCGCCAAACCATCCGTCATCCATGACAAAGAGTTCCATTCCCGCATCTTTTCCAGCTTTTGCGAGCTTGACGAGTTTGGATTCGTTAATGTCAAAGTATGCTGCTTCCCAGCTGTTGAGAAGGACAGGTCTTTCCTTTTTCTTCCAGGCGCCTCTTACTATATGTTCTCTGACAAACCTGTGCATATTGTGGCTCATGCCATTGAAGCCCCGGCAGGAATAGGTCATTACAGCTTCGGGGGCTTCGAATTTATCACCGGGAGCTATCTTAAATTCAAAGCCGTCGGGATTGATCCCGGTAAGGAATCTGGTTTTTCCGAAAGGACTGACTTCTGCAGATTCGCTGTGATTTCCGCTGTAGATCAGATTGAATCCGTACACGTTTCCGTAATCTTCGGAAGTATCCTGAGGATGAAGCATGACAAAAGGATTGGCTCTGTGAGAGGATTCACCGCTTCTTGATGATGATACATACTTACCGCGCGAGAGCATCACGGAAGATCTCTGCATTTCCCTCGCCCATGCTCCGCCAAAAGTGGTAAAGACATAACCAGGCATATCGAGATCGATCTGTGCGCTCATGAGTTTTTTCAGAGAAACATACGAATCCGAAGTGTTTTCAAAAACGCTCATCCTGCAAATACAGTCGCAGTCTTCATAGACATAATAGTGAAGATGAAGTTTTACTTTTTTTACTTTTTCAACATAAGTGATGCAAAGATGTTCACACTTTCCGTTCTCATCATATGAAACCGGAAGAGTATCGGAAGCAGGCTGCTCATCATTTATCTCATACTTTTCATATACAAAATCACATGTGGAAGACCCATCAGCAAATACCATGTCCATGAACGGATCCCTGAGATCACCCTTCCCATAAGAACTCATCTCGAGTCTCATATCTTCAAGTGAGTATCCTGCATGATCATTATCATATATGCATGTATTGCCCGGAGCGAAGGCATGCTTTTCGATAAGGGCATCCAGAGAGCCTTCGCCCTCAGTGATCCTGATATGCTTTCCGTAATACAGATGCTCACACTGCCCTGTCGGCAGCACTCGGAATGCATACGTCGTACCGGGAGTATCAAGAACCCATGCATCATCATATATGTGACGGATCATAACTGCCTCCTTATCTCAGAACATCCTGCGTGATCAAATATATCCTACAGCCTTAATCCATTTTTCGATCGTTTATCTGTTCTTAAGGCCCATTGCAATCTCAACAACCTTATATGCGCCATCATAGATACCGGACTTTTTATTCTGCACGATATTGTCGCACATATCTTCAAGCAGATGTGTCTTCATAAACATATCGATCATCTGAAGAGTATGGGGAATATCCCTGCATTCAAGTGTTCCGTCGCCTATCTCAGCTGAATGTATCGCGCCCCACATCTCATGCTTTCCTACACGCTTTATAAAAAGCTTGGGAACAGGATAAAACGCGAGCTCGGATGGTTTTGTGACAAGCACGTCACATCCTCTCATCAGAAGATTTGTACAATATACAGCTTCGAAAATATTCCTGTGCCAGAAGCCGTGAATGCCTGCAATTTTCTTCTCGGGATCAAGTGCGGCTGCAGCAAACTTTTCAGTATTCTCCCAATCATCCATATGATCTGTGCAAAGAGCTCCCATGTCAGGAATTTCCTTTTTCAGTTCATCCCACACATTTCTGTAATCTCCGACATTAACAAAAAGTGCTACCTTTCCGGCACGTACGTGAGGGAGCAGATACTTGATGATTGCTGAAAAGATTTCCTTCTGAGCTCCTGCACCGCCTATCGTAAGAAGGAATCTCATCGGCTTTCCGCAGCTCTTCCTGTCCTTCCTTGCCTGACAGTCGCTTTCGACATTTGTTACAAGTTCGTGATCTATATAGTGTCCGGTATATGCAAGCGATCCTTCAGGCATCGGTGCGCATACTTTATCCTTATTCATTCCGTTAAGGATGCTGTAGCCCATATATGCATTATGGCACTGAATGGTATGAACCGCGCCTTCAGCAAAATGAAGTGCCATCGGCCAGTTATCGGGAATTGCATTCACAACATTCTTCATTCCCGCATGGATTGCAGCCTGTGCCGGCCATACATGGGTTCCGACAACAGGTATATCCTTTGGAACATTCCTATATACAGGAGCCATAAGTTCCGCATTCTTCTGATCGGATGAATTATAGGATATAGCTCTGAAGCCCTCGTAATTCAGCGGTTCCCAGACAAGCTTATTGAATATGGGGTTCTTCGAAAGTCTGGATCCCATCGAATAGAGATCATTCTGTGCTCCGATGACCTTGGTACATGTGGTCTCACCGTATGAATTAAGATCCATCCAGTACGGAGTATATCCCATCGAATGTGCAGCAGATGCGATGGCCATTGAGATCCTGTAATGTCCGAATCCCATTCTGATATTACCGACTATAATCCCTTTGTCTTCATCCCATTCAAGTGCCGGAAGATTATCCTCCGCAACATAGTGTGCATTCTTGGACAGATCTCCGACAAGTACATTATTTACGCCGAGGCTGTCACCGATGTATTTATTCTTCTCTATCTTCACAGGATAGTCGGCATTTGAATCATCGCCGAATTTCTTTGCATACTTTGCCTTGGATTTAACAGCCTTCTTATAATCCTTAGCGCTTATTTCATTACCGAATATTACCTTGCTCTTATCTTCCATTTTTTCTCCCGGATACATGTCATGCACATGTTAATTATTTACATCTGCATCACTGCTTTATAGAATCACTGACTCTACATTAGGATCATCATTATCATTTTTTTCTTACTTCAAGTTCCTTCGAGATCTCTGTAAGCTTTGCATCGGTAAGTATATACTTCTTTGCAAAGATTACGATTGCCACAAAGAGACCGACGACAGGTATGATCGTCATGGTCATGCGAAGTCCGAGCTTGGCAGATGCTGAAACAGCAAGCGAATAATCAACCTTCTCTGCAGTATCTGCGGTGCCTCCCTGCAGATTGTTGATCTGAAGACAGATTGATGCGATGAATGCAGCAACACCGCTTGCAAGCTTGACAACAAATGTCTGCATTGAGAAAATGACACTCTCGTCACGTCTTGAATTTTTCAGTTCACCGTAGTCTACGGTATTTGCAAGGAATACTGTGGTAATAACCTGAAGAACTCCGTTAGCAGCGAAAATGAAGAATGCAGGGATAAACAGGATAACTACGGAACTCATATTTACAAAAGCGATGATAAAGAGTGTTACATATCCTGTTATCGCACTTCCGAGACACACATAGAAGATCTTCACATTGCTGAGGAACTTTCTGAGGATCGGATAGAATATCATCATGGAAAGGATCTGTATTCCGCCTCCGAACATATTAAAGAGTGTGTAGCTGTCACCCCATCCGGTTCCGCCGAAATCATACTTAAAGAAATAGATTACAAGGTTTGATGTGATGTAGATCGAGCAGTTGATGAGAACTATCGTGATAACTATTGTCATTGCCTGATCGTTTGAAATGAGTGCCTTGAACATCTCACCGACCGATGCGGACTTCATATCAACAAGACTCTGCTCCTTTACGGCAACGCATGTAATAACAATGAAAAGAACAAAGAGAACTGCGATGATCAATGAGAACCACTTAAAACCAAGGATCTCTCTTGCGGTATCACTCGCTCCCGCAGCTGCTGCGGAATTACCGATCATCTGTACAAATTTGACGGTGAAGATCGTTACAAGTGCGCTTCCTACACCTGCGCAGCTTCTTGCAAGTGTGGTAAGTCCTTCTCTTTCCTTTCCGCCTTTTGTAAATGCAGGGATCATTGACCAGTAGGGAATGTCCATCATGGTATATGTAACACCCCAGAGGATGTAGGTAACTGCAGCATATGCCACAAGTCCGCTCGGGCTCAGGTCAGGCGGGCATGCAAACATCACAAACAGAACAACTGCATTGGTCAGTGTTCCGATAAAAAGCCAGGGGCGAAATCTTCCCCATCTTGTATGAGTCTTGGCAACCACGATTCCCATGATGGGATCGTTAAAAGCATCAAATACTCTTGCTGCAAGAAGTATGATTCCCATAGCAACGGAATTTACTCCGAGCAGATCCTGGAAATAGTAAAGAACATAGCTCGCAGAAAGCATATAGACCATGTCCTTACCTACCGCTCCGACGCCGTAAGCCAGTTTTTCTTTTGAAGATAATCTTTTGTTATCCATATGATCTCCTTTCATCAGATCTGAGGTGCTGTGCCGGTATTTATGCTGAATGTGAGTCTGGTTTCGCCTGCCTGGGCACTCACTATCTGAAGAGTTGCCTCACCGGTTTCACCTGTGGTTCTTACGAATGTTCCTCCCATTCCTCCCTTGAGAGATATTGCCGCAGGCCCGATAAGTCTGATGGGTCCTTCGGTTCTAAGCAGGAGAGGCTCATTAAAATAGGGAAGTATATTTGAGTTCTGATCCACCGCCCTGATCCTTACAGCAGCCACATCATAGGTCTTGTCTTCGGTAAGAATCGTATGGTGGCACTCAGCAACTATCTTCACCTGTCTGACTATCTCCTTTACAACACTCTTTACAACCTGACCGCCTTTGATCGCATCGAATCTGTACTGAAGTGCTTCACCGCCCCAGTTGCCAACATATTTTCCGTAGAGCTTGTTGGCATCATCCATGCTCATCCTGTATACCGTAAGACACTTTGCAGCAACGGCCTTAGCCTTTGCACTCAGATTGTCCATGCCGTACAGTGAGTACTGATTGAGAAGGAATCTGACGTCCTCTGCCTGTGCGGGAGTAAAATCCTCGCCCTTCCTGATCGCATCTCCAACATAATCATCAACCAGTATCGGACCGTGAGGAAGATAGGAATAAGGAGAATCTGAAGGGAAGTACTCCTTGATAAGAACATCATTCTTATACATCTTTACACTGTCAGCATTAGTGTAGATCCAGACCTCACCGACCCTGCTCTCGGGATGCTCACCGATATCCATTGACGATGAGAGTTCAAGGACGGGTTCCGAAGATCCCTGTGCTGCATATACGTAAGCCGCAGTTTTGGGATTACGGAACATGTCGAGAACACCGTGATAGCATATCCTGTCTCCGCTTCCGAAATCCTTATGCGTATTGTAGTCAAACATGCACCATCCAAAACTTCCGGCTATGTCACCCGCTGCAGCAACATCGCTTAAAACCTTTGCATGTCTGAGAGAGTGCTCCGTCCTGTGAGGTTCATCATCAAAACTCTTTGTTGGGAAGATATGTCCTCCGTACTCTGTGACCAGATAAGGTTTTCCGGCATCCGGAGTCACACTCTTTTTTGTGACACATCCGTCAGTTTTCCCACCTGTATGTGAAAAATCGTTATATGTATATACATCCTCAAGAAGTTCGCTCTTCTTAAAGCATCTTACTCCTCCGGTCTGTCTTGAAGGATCAAGACTTCTTGCACACTCATTGGTCTTCACATAGAAATCGTGATCATCTCCGGATTCATTGATCCTTACGCCCCAAAGTACAATTGATACATGATTTCTGTACTGAAGCACCATATCACTGACATTGCTTACAGCCTGCTCTTTCCATGCATCCCCTCCGATATGCTGCCATCCGGGTATCTCCATGAAAACAAGAAGTCCGAGTCTGTCACATTCCGAAATAAATGCATGGGACTGGGGATAATGAGAAGTTCTGACTGCATTTACTCCGAGTTCTTCCTTCAGTATCCTTGCATCTTCTCTTTGAAGAGAATCAGGCATCGCATATCCCACGTAAGGAAAACTCTGATGACGGTTCAGTCCCCTTATCAGATACTTTTCACCGTTAAGATAAAAGCCGTCGCTCTTCCACTCCGCGGTCCTGATACCTGTGGTGATGGTCTCTTCGTCGATCACATCACCGGAATCCCTGCAAAGAAGTTCTGTCCGTACGTCATACAGGAAAGGCACTTCCGGGAACCAGAGATTAACATTTCCGGGATCACAGTCAAACAGGATTGCAGATGCCTTTTCAGGAAGGTCCCATTCTGCGATAAGTCTTTCGTTGTCTGAGTCGTGTTCCCTTATATACTGTCTGACAAAAAGACCGCCTTCATATTCGCCCTCTGCAAAGGCACTGGTCTTAAGCTTTATACCGCCTTCTTCTTTTACGGGAAATACAAAGAGTCTTTCCATATGTATGCGGTCATATACATCAAGATGAACATCTCTGTAAAGTCCGCCATATGTCATATAATCAATAACGTGGCCGAAAGGAGGCTGATCAAGTTCTTCCCTGCTGTCAAGCTTTACCGAGATCAGGTTCCTGCATCCGTACTTTACGAGACCGGAAATATCAATAGTCATTGCAGTATACCCGCAATAGTGACGTCCTGCCCTGTCTCCGTTTATATACACATCGGCATAATGCGCAGCACCTTCAAACGTAAGCTTTATGCACCTGCCCTCCCATTCTGAAGGGATATCGATCCATTTTCTGTACAGTGAAAGCTTCTGGTATTCCGATTCATCAAAATAGTTGAATGCGGTCTCCTTAACGGTATGGGGAATTCTTACCGTTTCAAGATTCGAATCGTCATACTCAGGAAAAAGCATCCTGTCTTCATACTCAGATGTGTATCTCCAGTTTTCATTCAGATAATATCTTTCTCTCATTTTGCCTCCGGATCTTTTATCTGACCGCGATTCCGTCAACGATTATGTTTACGATCTCATCAAGTGCATCGAGATAACCAATGCCGTTTCTTACCAGGATATCTCTTGAGAAGAACTGCTCGATCGATGCTTCAAACATCATCTTTACAAGCTTTATATTTACGGGTCTTATGACGCCCTCTTTTATACCCTGTTCGATAAGCGCGATGGTCTGGTCCCATCCTGTCTCAAGTCTTTCTTCAACTTTCACATATATGTCGGGATATTTTTCTCTGAGAATATAGAGCTGTCCGAGATCAACATTTTTATAGCTGTCCGGGAGAACACCTAGGATGCGTCGGATCTTTTCTACAGTGTCAAGAGATTTGTCCTCGACTACTTTTCTTTCACTTTCCTTGATGGAATCAAAAACATAATCAACCATCGCCATAAAGAGAGTTTTCTTCTCGCGATAAACGGTATAGATTGTTTTCTTGCTCATTCCGAGGTGTCTGGCAAGATCATCCATAGTGAACTTGATTCCCTTCTCACCATATACCTCTACGGTGCCTGCCAAAATTATCTCTTTAAGCTTATTCTGATCCTGCATTTTTCCTGTATCCTTTCGATAGAAAACTATGGAAACGAATATTTAGTTTACAGTTTCCATTATAAAATAAAGGGTTTCAAGGGTGCAAGAACGCGTTTTGCCAAAAATAGTTTCCATGATTTGTGCAATTCAGACATAAAAAATACCCCCTTCTCCCGAGTGTCCGGGAAAAGGGAGCAGATATCATGGAAAACAGCTCCGGTGCATATTCATTACATATATTATTCAGTTATGATTTTCATTCAGTTCTCATAACCTGCATATCAAGGAGCAGACGCTCGGTCAGTTCCATAAGGTTTTGTTCTTCTTTTTCCGCAAGGGTCTCACATTCATAAGTGTACCTGAATACCGGCACTTTACCTGTTGCAGAAAAACTCAGATGCTTTTTATGCTTTGCAACCACCTCGGGAATCTTGGAAGGATCCACCTTGGCATCAGCCTTGAAGGAAAAGACGATATTTCCTTTTCCGCCTTTTATCTCCGTAAGGTATACATTATGTCCGAGGCGCCTCATATAAGCGACGCGGAGGAGATTTTCCGCACTGCGGGGAACCTTCCCGAATCTGTCGAGAAGTTCATCCCTCATCTCACCCATGTCATCTTCGTTTTCTATCGATGCGATACGCTTATACATATCAAGCTTCTGTTCTTCGTTGATTATGTATTCCCTCGGCAAAAATGCATCGATATCAAGATTGATCACAGTTGAAAAATTAGTGACTATCTCTTCGCCTTTAAGCCTTCCGACAGCTTCGCCGAGCATCTTGCAGTAAAGATCGTAACCGACAGCCTCCATATGACCATGCTGTGTTTTTCCGAGAAGGTTTCCCGCACCTCTTATCTCAAGATCTCTGAGCGCAATCCTGTATCCGCTTCCAAGGTCGGTAAACTCCCTTACCGCTCCGAGTCTCTTTTCAGCAACCTCTGAAAGGATCTTGTTCTGCCTGTACATCAGGAATGCAAATGCAACTCTTGATGACCTTCCGACTCTTCCCCTCAGCTGATAGAGCTGTGAAAGTCCGAATTTATCGGCATCATAGATGACAAGAGTGTTAACATTCGGAATATCCATGCCGGTTTCGATGATGGTCGTACTTACAAGCACATCAATGTCACCGTTAATGAAATCATACATGACATCCTCAAGTTCCTTCTCCTTCATCTGACCGTGGGCATATTCTATACGGGCATTGGGAAGGAACTGTCTGAGTGCATCGGTATGATCGGGTATGGTTCTGACATTGTTGTACAGATAATAAACCTGCCCGCCTCTTGCAAGTTCTCTCGATACTGCTTCTCTTACTATCTCTTCATTATATTCGCAGACAAAGGTCTGGATGGGCTGCCTGTCCGTGGGTGGCTCTTCAAGAAGACTCATATCCCTGATCCCTGCAAGACTCATCTCCAGAGTTCTGGGAATGGGAGTTGCAGAAAGAGTAAGGACATCAACATTTTCACGGAGCTTCTTGATCTTCTCCTTATGCGCAACACCAAATCTCTGCTCCTCATCTATGATCAGCAGTCCGAGATCTTTAAATGCAACATCATCGGATAAAAGTCTGTGTGTTCCGATCACGATATCAACGAGACCTTTTCTGAGATCCTCAATAGTCTTTTTGATCTCCTTAGTGGTCCTGAATCTCGAAAGCAGACCGATGCTTACGGGAAAGTCCTTCATCCTCTGTGTAAATGTCGCAAAATGCTGCTGTGCAAGGATGGTCGTAGGCACAAGACATGCAACCTGCTTTCCTTCCTGCACTGCCTTGAAAGCTGCTCTTATCGCTATCTCGGTCTTTCCGAAGCCGACGTCTCCGCAGATAAGTCTGTCCATGACCTTTCCGCTTTCCATGTCAGCCTTGGTATCCCTTATTGCATCAAGCTGATCCTCGGTCTCTTCAAAAGGAAACGTTTCTTCAAATTCTCTCTGCCAGACTGTATCCGGACCATATATAAATCCGGGTGCAGCCTGTCTTTTTGCATACAGCTCCACCAGATCTCTTGCTATACCCTCAGCAGATTCCCTGGCCTTACTCTTGGTCCTCTCCCACTCTTTTGTTCCAAGTCTGTTTATCTTGGGCTTTTTATCAATATCAGCGGATGCGTACTTTTGCACCATATCCAGCTCGGTCGCAAGGACATACAGCACTCCTCCGCCGTTATATTCGAGCTTTATATAGTCCTTGACCGAATCACCGGATGCGATCTTTTCAATACTCTTATACACTCCGAGACCATATGTCTCATGCACAACGTAATCGCCGGGATGCAGATCGTCCAGGGATGTGATTCTATTGCCGGAATAAGTCGATGATTTTCTCTTTTTCTTTTTGCGGATGCGTCCGCCGAAGATGTCATTTTCAGCGATAACAACAAGCTTCAGCATCGGATACTCGAAGCCCCTTTCCACGTATCCGTACATGATAGTTATGCTTCCGGCTTCAAGAGGTGTTTCCGTATCCTCCGTATATGAGCAGACAATCCCGTCATCTCCCAGTTCCTGTCTCATTCTGTCGGCTCTTGTGCGGGACTGCGAGAAGATAACAGTTCTGTATCCGCGTTTTTTGAATGAGATAAGATCCTTCTTTAATAGCTCTGCATTTCCGTTATACACCTGGACATTCCGTCCGCCTATATCGGTCTTATACAAAGGAGAAAAGCCTTCCTGGGATGAATCGAATACAGAAAGTCCTGTCAGTCCCATGCTCTCCATTTCTTCGAGTATGAGTGCCTGTCTGCAAAGAAGATCGGCCTGACCGGGAAGCGCATACCCCTTTTCAAGTCTGGATGAAATGCTCTCCCTGAATTCCATTTCGACCGCCTTGCCCTGTCCGATACATCTTGCGGGCTCATCAGCAAAGAACCTTACTCCGTCACCGAAGATCGACTTTACCCATTCCGGAAAAGAAAGAGTTTCATCCGGATAAAAATACAGAAGATAGCTTTCGAGGTTAAGCTTACGGCCAATCTCGGTAAGATCCTCTTTCAGTCTCTCTGCATCAGTCTTAACCCTGTGGGCTTCCTCGGTCTTAAATATCTTCCTGAGTCTTTCCGACTGCTTTTCGGCATCCTTCATTATGAGATCAAGTCCGCGCTTTAATCTCTCATCTCCCATCAGCAGCTCTGATGCAGGATAAATACAGATACTCTCAAGGTTTTCAATGGATCTTTGCGAGTATGGATCATATACCCTTACAGATTCAACATCATCTCCCCAAAGTTCTATACGATAGGGATTATCTTCCGTAAGATCGAATATATCTATGATATCTCCGCGGATTGAGAACTGCCCGGGGCTCTGTGCCTCCGCACATCTGTCATACCCAAGGAACATAAGCTTTTTCCTGAGCTCGTCAGGATCCACTGTACCGCCTGCTTCAATCTTTATGACAGACATGTCATTATTCATCGGCACCTGTCTTGTCATCATTGCAGCATAAGTCGTGACAACAGTAAGGCTGTCACGTTCAAGAAGTGCTCTGTATGTTCTGATCCTGTCTCTTACAAGGTCGTTACTGTTTATATCCGACTGGAAAAAGATCAGATCCTTTGCAGGAAAATAAAACGTATTTTCATCATACAGACGGAATTCATCAGCGATCGCTCTCGCCCTTATATCATCATATGTCAGGATGATACGGCATTTTACATCAGGAGACAGTCCTGCTATCATGTGAAGCTTTTGCGAATCACCGCAGCCGGCAACAGACACCGTCCCCTTCGGAAACCGTGCGCTGCCGCCTTTAATCACTGTTCTTAAATAGTCGATATCCGCTATATCTTCAAGCGGCTTAAGCAAACTGCTGTTAATGTTCATCATTTTTCCTTGTATTGAACCTGCTCATTGCAATGTCTGTTCCGTTTTCGATCATGCAGCATATGGCATCAGCAGCATTCTTATAAGCTTCATTCATCAGTTTGGAATCCTCTGAGGAAAAATGTCCGAGAACATGTCCCACCATGTCACCTCCGGATTCTCCGACACCGACTCTTACTCTTGCAAATTCCTCGCTTCCCATGTGAAGGATGATATTCTTAAGACCGTTATGTCCTCCTGCACTGCCCTTTGTGCGGATACGTATATGTCCTGTGGGCAGAGCAACATCATCAGAAATGACAATGATGTCACTTACTCCGTCAAGCTTATAGTAATCGTTAAGTTCTCTTACCGCTTCCCCCGACAGATTCATAAAGGTCTGAGGCTTTACAAGGATCACCTTCTCGGTCCCTATCATTCCTCTTGCGGTATGAGCGCGGTGTTCAGCCTTCCACATACCTGCTCCTATGCCAAGCTTTTCTGCGAGAGCGCTTATCACATCAAATCCTACATTATGACGTGTATGTTCATATTCTCTGCCCGGGTTTCCCAGGCCTACGATCATTTTCATTTTTACTCCTTCCGGACATGTGGATATGCGGACCGGGCTCTTCACCCCGTCCGTACGTTTTCTTTTTCGACATATTAAGACTATATTCTGTGAACAGTTACGTCAATAACAAATTTGCATATATAGCATGGCAGCAAACAAGACCTGCATTGCTGCAGTCATACGATCTGCATTATAAAAGAGATCTGCATTATAAAAGGTGCAACCGAAAGGCTGCACCTTTTTAATCCCCCTTTGATAAGAACTACATCACAAATCTCTCTCTTTGCTCAACCACAACCTTAATGCGTCCATCCTCTCCACGATGAACCTCTCCTCCATTAAGAGTGGAATGGCTCTCCACGATACAGTTTTCGATGACAGCATTATCACCGATGTAGACATCATTGAGTATTATCGAATTCCTGATGATCGTATTATTGCCGATGTAGCTTGACTTGAACAGGATTGAATTCTCAACGGTTCCGTTTACGATACATCCGCTGGATACAAGCGCATTGCGCATCTGTGCACCGGGATTGTACTTTGCGGGAGGAAGATCATCAACCTTGGAATATACGTTGGGATACTGATTGAAGAAGTAATCCCTGACCTGAGGATTAAGGAAATCCATATTGGTGTCGTAGTAATCCTCAACGGATGCAATATTTTTCCAGAAGGAAGTGATCTTATATCCGAAGATTCTCTTTACGTCACGGTATCTGATGATAACATCACGTACAAAATCGTATCTGTCTTCTTCTGCGCATTTTTCTATCACATCGATAAGAAGTCTTCTGCGGATGATATAGATACCGCAGGAGATAGTCCTTGTCTTGGGCTGCAGAGGCTTTTCCTCAAAGCCGACGACTCTCATCTCCTCATTCATCATGATAGTTCCAAAGCGGGACATATCCGCACTTTCCGGCATATCCTTGCAGACAACGGTGATATCCGCCTTCTTGTCCACGTGATACTCAAGAAGAGTATTGAAATCCATCTTGTACACGCAGTCACCGGGAGCGATTATTACATAGGGCTCATGGCTTTCCTTAAGGAAACTGAGATTCTGATATATCGCATCCGCTGTACCTCTGTACCAGCTGCTGTTGTCGGATGTCATGGCAGGTGTAAGGACATATAATCCGCCCTGCTTACGTCCGAAATCCCACCATTTCGAAGAGTTCATATGTCTGTTAAGACTTCCAGCATTATACTGGGTAAAGACCGCAACCTTCTGAACATGGGAATTGGACATGTTACTGAGGGTGAAATCGATACTTCTGTAGCTGCCCGCTATGGGCATGGCACATACCGCTCTTCTCTGCGAAAGCTCAGCCATTCTGTGATTGTTACCGCCGGCAAGTATAATTCCGATTGCTCTCATATTCTTCTCCTCAATCCTCTGCCGTGATAAGGGTCTTGCCTGATCCAAGATATGAATCAGGATAATCTTCCTTAGTTGTGACACCATATACAACGGAGTTCTTGCCTATCTTAACTCCGTCAGGTATATCACTCTTTTCACCGACGGTGACAAGTCCGTCAGTGTATATCTGAGGTGCGGTGTCGTTTGGAACTTCGTCTCCTATGCCCATCACAACATTGTTACCGACACGAACCTTCTCTGCGATGATCGCCTTATTGATGTCACAGCCTTCACCGATCACCGTCTCGTTCATGATGATCGAATCTCTGACAACCGTGCCTTTTCCGATCCTTACGCCGCATCCGATGACTGAATTGTAGACCTTGCCTTCTATCTCACTTCCTACACCGATGATGCATCTTGAAACTTCCGACTCTGCAGAAAAATACTGCGGCGGCTGGATATCACTCTTGGTATAGATCTTCCAGTATTCCTCGTAGAGATTGAATTCGGGAACGATGTCTATAAGCTCCATGTTGGCCTGCCAATAGGAATGAAGAGTTCCAACATCCTTCCAGTAGGAATTAAACTCATACGCATAAAGTCCGGCACCCTTATCCCTGCAGTAAGGGATTATGTGCTTACCGAAATCCAGGTTCGGCTGATCCTTGAGGGCGAGCATTCCGTCGCGAAGTGTTTTCCAGTTAAAGATATAGATACCCATGGAAGCGAGATTGCTGCGGGGATTCTTGGGCTTTTCCTCGAAGTCCACGATCCTTCTGTCCTCATCGGTGATCATGATACCGAAGCGGGATGCCTCTTCAATGGGGACAGGCATGACCGCGATGGTAAGATCCGCACCCTTTGCCTTATGAAAATCGAGCATAACCTCATAATCCATCTTGTAGATATGGTCCCCGGAAAGGATAAGGACGTAATCGGGATTATAGTTCTCGATATACTCCATATTCTGGTAGATGGCGTTAGCTGTACCGGAATACCATTCACTTCCCTGAACACTCTCATAAGGCGGCAGAACGCTGACGCCGCCGATATTTCTGTCAAGGTCCCATGGGATACCGATACCTATATGTGAATTGAGTCTGAGGGGCTGATACTGTGTCAGCACGCCGACCGTATCAACACCCGAGTTGATACAGTTAGACAGCGGGAAATCGATGATCCTGTATTTTCCGCCAAAGGAAACAGCGGGCTTTGCAACCTTGGACGTAAGCACACCCAGTCTGGATCCCTGTCCACCTGCCAGAAGCATGGCTATCATTTCCTTCTTTACCATGTGAGAAAGCCTCCCCGATCTTGATGTTTTATGGAATACCCCTTCCCGGAAAAGAGAACCCGGAACAGTTATTTTCTATATTTTTCCCGAAGTGCTTGGAATACGTTTTCTCGCAGTTCCCATCGGGCATTACACGTATTGCATAATTTACTATAGCACTATAATCTGAAAAATTGAATAGTTTTCTCAAAAATTGTCTAACAATTTATGAAATATCTGAAATATTACAATATTTAGTGGTAATCGTGGAAAAAAGCACAAGACGAAACCGGATGGGATGAAGGCGTTTTCAGGGATATGCTGCCGGAATATCGATGGATAAAAGGGCTGGCCGGGAATATCGGAGGATTGTTAACTCTTTTTTTCATTTGGTTGACATTTCAAGCAATCAATGTTAACATCTCTTTCTGTCGGGTTAACATTTTTTGTCGGATTTACACTTTACTCAATATCACTTCAGTTAAAAAAAATGAAAAATACAAAGTTACAGAATATTGTTTATACAGGGATGTTCGCTGCAATGATCGCAGTATGCTCGTGGATACAGATTCCCGCTGCGGTTCCGTTCACCATGCAGACTTTTGCTGTTTTCCTTACTGCAGGTTTGCTGGGAGGAAAGCGCGGCACTGTCACAGTACTCATCTACATTCTTCTTGGAATGGTGGGACTGCCTGTGTTTTCGGGTTTTAAGGGTGGAATCGGTGCAATCATCGGAACAACGGGCGGATACATAATAGGCTTCATCTTCGCAGCACTTGTGATGTGGATGTTTGAGATCATCTCACGTAAAAAAGCAAAACAAAAAACTCTCATCCTTGCAATCTCGATGGCAGCGGGACTCATTATCTGCTATGCATTCGGAACTGCATGGTTCATCATTCTTTACACGAAAACAAAAGAGCCGGTAGGTATCCTAACAGCTCTTTCATGGTGCGTATTTCCTTTTATCCTTCCGGATATCATCAAGATAGTCCTGGCTCTTACGCTTACGCAAAAACTGAGACGATTTATTCCCTTATCATAAAAAGATTCCGGCAGCCGTGAACTGCCGGAATCTTTTTTATCACCCGATATTATCCTTTATAAACTTAATGGATGCATTCCTTGCATCGGTACCATCAATTTCATTGAAGCCGTGCTGGGCATCCTTAATCTCTATCAGTAAAGCATCAGCAAAATTTTTCACGGCTCTTCTTGAATAATCGACAGGAACCACGGGATCTGCATCGCCGTGTATGATGATCACAGGATTTCCAAAGCTCTTCTGAATCTTTTCGACATCGATGGAAACGGCATCCGTGTCATAATTGGGAGAAAGCTCAATTCCGAATACATTGGTTTCGCCCTTTGCAAGTCTTTTCCCGGCATCATCGGGAATGACAAATGCCGGATACCACAGAACAAGTCCCTTTATCTCACTTCTTCGCCTTACGCCTATTATGGTCGATACGAATCCTCCCTGGCTCTCACCCTGAAGGAAAAGATTATCCTCATCGACAAAGGGCATTGTCTTTACCTTATCTATCACGGTTTCAAGGTCATCTGCTTCAGTCAGGACAGTCATTTCATTCAGCTGTCCATCACTCGTTGTATTCATTCCGCCGCCGCAGAAATCGAAGAACACGATGGCAATCCCAGTTTCCGGATACCACTGTGCATGATGCAGGAACATCTCGTAGCATGCGCCGAATCCGTGTGAAAAGATCACGGTCGGAAATTTCACTCCCTCTTCATCAGGTCTGAACAGCACGCCCCTTATGGTCTGATTCCGTCCGTTAACAACCTCAAAATACTCTTTCTTCACTTTATATTCTTCTTCCATGCTGTTAGCCTCCCCAGAAAATAACCCTCATGGACTTATTTTAACATACTTACAAAATGATAATCGCAAAATAAAAGATGTGCAGTCACTTTGTCACATTCATAAATTTATCCATCAGACTTTTCAACATAGAATGATATAATGTATTCTGTTATATATTCTGATATTGTTTCAGGGGGGAAATCATGAAAAAAAGATCCAGACTTCTTGCACTTTTGGTTGCGGCAGCCATGCTTCTGCCAATCTTACCTTCTTTTCCGGTCCATGCCGAAGGAGACATTCCCATCGATGAGAATCATTTCCCGGACTACGGCTTCAGGGAAGCCATAAGAGCTTACGACCGTGACGGAAACGGTTATCTTTCCACATACGAAAGAGAGTCTGTCAGGAACATCCATTGTGAAGGCTGCAATATCTATTCAGTGGAAGGCATCGAATACTTCCCTTATATCCAGGGACTCTGGTGCCTTCGAAATCATATTTCCGACTGGGATCTGTCACACAATACCGACCTTGTGGGAATATGGTGCTCTGAAAATGACTTTACTTATCTTGACTTTACAGGTCTTGATAAGCTCGAATGGGTATACTGCTTCGATTGCAACCTTACATCCATCAACTTCACAAACAACCCGAAGCTTGCATATGTTGAATGTAATTCCAATCCCAACCTGACAAGCATCGACTTCAGCCAGAACCACGATCTTGAGAATCTGTTCTGCAGCAAATGCGGACTTACCTCTCTCGATCTGTCAGGCAATCCCCTTCTCTGTGAGCTGGATGCATTCAAGAACCACCTCACTTCGCTTGAACTGGCTGGTAACACTATGCTCAAGAGACTTGATATCTGGGATAATGAGAATCTCGGTGATGTGGACATCAGCTTCCTTACCGGACTCGAATTCTATAACTGTGCAAATAACGGCGTAACAAGCCTTGATATGAGCAATAACCCGCAGCTTCAAATTCTCATCTGCGGATATAACGAGGATCTCAGATATCTCAATGTCACAGCCAATCCCAGACTTGCCGATCTTCGTCTTGAATGTGATTATCAGCTTCCGGCCCTTGACCTTTCGAACAATCATCAGCTCTATAATCTGTATGCATTCGGGCTCAGGGATCTTCCTTCCGTAGATATCAGTAATAATCCCTATCTGATCAGGACATTAGAAACCGGCGTGTATATGGACGAGCCCCAGCTCGGGTATGTTCATTCATATACCATTGAATACGGCGGAAGCGAGGAATA
Organism: uncultured Lachnospiraceae bacterium; assembly: GCA_946631295.1. Classification (GTDB taxonomy): domain Bacteria; phylum Bacillota; class Clostridia; order Lachnospirales; family Lachnospiraceae; genus AC2028. Next base: position 10,310 of record CAMOZY010000005.1, on the reverse strand, counting down.
CTTCGAAGATCTTACACACTGCCTCGTAGTTGATGACGGAAAACCGGTCATAACAGACGGTGGCAATCCGGCAGTCGTTCCCGAATGCTATTACGATACAAATGACGGCCATTCAGATTCTGAGCAGTTTGCAACAAGAGGCCAGGCCATAGAACTACTCTGGGAGAAAGCCGGCTGCCCGGGCGCAGGATCAGGCACACGCTTTACCGATATATCGGGCTCTCCCTATGAATCTGCGATCAGATGGGGTGAAGCCAATAATATCTGTTTCGGCTATCCCAGCATCTGTTCCGATAGTTTCTGTCCGGATGAGCTTATCAACAGAGAAGATTTTGCGCTTATGGCCCACAGACTTGCGGGATATATGAAACTCGGCACATCTTTTGACTACGGACGGACCGACTGGTTCAATGATTTCTTTTCCATAGAATATTACGGATGGGGAGCTTTTACTTGGGCCATCCAGTTCGAAGTACTCGGAAACAACGGAACTAACTGCTATCCTCATGGAAGAATAACAATCGAAGAGCTCGCAGCCGGTGCCGATAAGATCTTCAATCTTGATGAAGCGGCTTCATATTCATCTATAGTACACGGTAACGGAATCCCTTCGGGCGACGGAGTTTCTAACAGAATGCCTGCGAATGGCGGAGATTCTAACGGATCCGGTTCCTCCGTGCCTGACTGTGTATGGATTCATACGGACGGAAAGAGCTACTGGTACGAACGCGGAGTACGCCAGGGAACCTCCGGCGATCCAAAAGGTGTGGTGGGCGACGGTACAGTACGCGGACGAGAGATCTATGATCCCGCATCAGACGGCTGGTATTGGCTCGATTCTGTCTATGGCGGAGCAAAGGCAGTCGGTAAGGAAGTCTGGATGCCTTACGTTTATCAGGGCGAAGGTGGATGGGATAATTCAGTGATCTGGAATGAAGCCAAGAATTCCGATGAAGGAATGGAGATCTACGTCTATTATTGCATTATAAACAAAACCGGTAAGTGGGTACGCTACGACGAAAACGGCAAGATGCTCAAGGGATGGGTTCACATAACCGGTACTCTTGCCCAGCTCTACCCCGATCAGGCAGGAAATACATATTACTATGACACCAAGACCGGTATCATGGCCAAGGGCGATCTCCTGATAGACGGAGTACTTTGTCATTTTGACGAGGAAACCGGCGCACTGATGCAGTAAATACTCCAAAGAATAAGCAAAAAATGCAGGTCCTTACAGACCTGCATTTTTTATACAACTCTTCAAGATCATACTTCCATCTCAAGCTCGCCGGAATTGTATCTCTGTACAATGTCCTGAATCCTCTTGTTGGGATTGAGGAGATCCGAGATCGATGAATCGTGATTAAGGGTATCGATAATATATGCGATGTACTTGCTGAGATCGCAGCTGATGTACCATTCCTTCTCGAGAAGCTCGGGAGTCTGGTAGATCAGGTTTGTAGTAAGTATTCTGGAGATATCGCCTCTCTTATATGCTTCATCGAACTTGGCAAGTCCGCCGGTGAAGAGTCCGAAGGTTGAGAATACGAATATGTTCCTTGCATTCTTTTCCTTCAGCATGGCCGCAACCTCGAGAACGGAATCACCTGAGGAGATCATATCGTCGACGATGATCATATCCTTGCCGGAAACATCACTTCCAAGGAATTCGTGTGAAATGATGGGATTTCTTCCGTTTACGATCTTCCTGTAATCACGTCTCTTATAGAACATACCCATGTCGATGCCGAGCACGTTGGCAATATAGATTGCCCTGCGCATTCCGCCTTCATCGGGGGAAATGACCATCATATGATCGGAATCGATCTGAAGTCCCTTAACATGACGGAGAAGACCCTTGATGAACTGGTAAGGAGTCTGTACAGTTTCAAATCCGTTGAGAGGGATGGCATTCTGTACTCTGGGGTCATGAGCATCGAATGTGATGATGTTGTCGACTCCCATATGTACGAGTTCCTGAAGTGCTATGGCGCAGTCGAGAGACTCTCTTGCGGTTCTCTTATGCTGACGGCTCTCATAGAGGAAGGGCATGATAACAGTGATCCTGCGGGCCTTGCCTCCGACCGCTGCGATGATCCTCTTAAGATCCTGGAAGTGATCATCGGGTGACATGTGATTTTCATGTCCGCAGAGTGAATATGTCTCTGCATAGTTTAAAACATCAACGAGAATATAAAGATCGGTACCTCTTACGGATTCAAGTATCTCTCCCTTACCTTCACCGGAACCGAATCTCGGAACCCTGGCCTTAAGAAGGTATGAATCTCTCTGATATCCCGAGAATGCAAGCGATCCCTTGTGTTCACTCTCTCTTTCCTGACGCCACTTTACCAGATACGAATCAACCTGCTCCGCAAGGGGGCGGCATCCGTCTAAAGTGATGATCCCGAGAGATCCTACGGGAATACTTTCGAGGTTTCTTTTTTCTTCGCGCTTGGGCATTGATAAATCTCCTGTTATAGCGCAGACCTCAGGTCCGGTCCGCTAAGTTTTAATATATCATATGAGCCCGTCAGCCTTGAAAAGATCCTGTCGGAATAACGGTCTCTTAAAAGAGAAAGCTCGAGATTCGTGGAGATTATCACGGATCTTCTGGAGTTATATCTCTCATTTATGATCGTAAAAAGCTCTGTTCCCACAAAAGAATTCGTCATCTCGGTGCCAAGATCGTCAATTATGAGAAGATCGCATTCATATATACGCTCTTTTACGGCTTCGGTCTCAGGCACCTTCTCAGGTGAAAACTGAGCCTCTGCAAGTGTATCGAAGAGTGTCTTGGCACTCATATATATGACGCTGTGATATGTTGCAAGAAGCTCCGAGGCAATACATGAGCTCAGGAAACTTTTGCCGGTACCTACTGTACCACAAAACATGATATTTCGGTAGTCGGTATCGAAGGAGTTTATAAAACCTTTACAAAAATCAACCGCTTTCAGAAAATGCTCTTTTGTCTCGCCGTCGAAGATATCCGTCCTCATCACGGAGAAATTGTTCTTCTCAAGCATCTGGGACATCCCCGATTCCTTAAGGAGTATCTCGGACTCTCTTTTCCTGAAACATCTGCACTTTTCGGCAGGGCCGTCCTCTTTTTCAATGTATCCGGTGTCGTGACAGTAAGGACAAGTGTATATCTTGCTGAGGTATGAAGGATCAACGCCTGCTGCCTCTGCCAGACTCTCTCTTTTGGCATGAACAGCGGCAATCTCTTCATCAACCTTTTTTACGGCAGTCTGTCCCTCATCTGTCTTCAGTGCGACAAAAGCCTTCTTAAGGAGCAGATCCGCCATGCGGTCATCAATTTCCTTAAGCTCCGGATGTGCCTTATAGATACCCGTGAGCCTCTCTTCATAGAGCAGGTCGTTCTCACGCCTTATCTGCAGATATTCTTCCTGTATCTTGTCGTAGGACGCATTCTGAAGTGCCATCTGATAACTCCGTTTTTTCAGACATCTACGTTCTTTAATTCTTTACGAGCTTTTTTTCAAGCTCTGTCATATCATAATCGGTTCTCTGGGAGAACTTGTTGAAATTATTGGTGGATTTTGCACCGGCTGCCGATGAATCGGTCTTGCCCGTCTTAGGCTTTTCCCTGGAGCTGAACTCCCTGTCGAGTTCTTCAACATCCTTCAGGCTTCCGACACCATTATCCTTCCAGCTCTTAAGTATCCTGTCCGCATACTGGAATCTGTTCTTATCGGTTGCCATAACGGTCCTTCCGCAGGCTTCCAGTATTATATCATCCGAAAAACCGTATTCACCTGTCCACCTCGTGATATAGGAGACTTCCCTGTCGGTAGGGGCATTGCCGGTCTTTCCCAGATGCCTCATTATCTCATATACCTTCCTGTCATATCTGCCGGGTGCGTTATCAGCCTCTTCCGGTGTAGTTACCCCCTTCTCCTTCCATGAGATGGCAACCTTTTCAATATATCTGAAATCGGATTTGTCTCTTGATGCACAGTACTGGAGGAGGTGATCAAAAAGTTCATCGTTAAATCCGAGCTCATCACAGATATATATTATGGTGCTTACATCAGACGGAGAAAGAGGCTTCTTCCGGTATTCCTCGGCGAGATAGAAAATATCGATCCCGCTTTCGGAAGCAGTATGAGAAGACTTAAAATCCCTGATCTGCTGTGAAGAATATGAAGGCTTCTCAGGGATCACCGCTTTAGCTGTTTCCTCATTTCTTTCCTCAAAAACTGTCTGTCTTCCAAGGGAAGAAACTATGGTCTGGGGAGTGACGATCGACTGTGGAAGATGGGTCTCTTCAACCGAAGGGCCTATGCTCTCGCACTTGCAAAGGTTCTTAAGATGAACGGCTGTCAGATTGCCGGCTGCATCGGTGTCAAGGTCAAGTATCCCCTTGCCCTTCCAGTATTTAAACGCCCTGATGACATCCTTCTCGGTATAGTTGAATCTGTCCGCGATATCGCTGACGGAGGTTTCGAGATTTGCACTCATCATACGTACGAGATACAGATACACCTTAAGCTGGGCATCATTGGCATCCGTCATATATTCATCGATGAACCTGTTCGAAAGGATCGTCGCATTTATATAACTGTCCTGATAGATCGTAAGCTGTGACAAAATATGTCCCCCTGGTCGCTGAATCTCTCAGCATTTTTCGTAAGCTCACCCCCTGAGACAAACAATACACGCTGAAACGACATCATCTTTTATACCACATAGGGACAGTCCTTTTAAATGGACAAAATGACGATTTATATTTCATCACGGCTCTGTGGAAAAACTGCATAAAAAAAGTGGATTAGGTGGATAAGGTGGATAACACCTGCAATGTCCGCATAAGTCCTGAAAAAAGATATCCACCTGTTAATTAAATAATCCACGGTATTTTCAATTTACTTAAATCGAAAACCCGTGGATAAGGTGGACATTTTTACTTTCCGAGGAGCGAATCGCCTATTTTATACACATCTCCGGCTCCCATAGTTATCAACACATCTCCCTCTTGGCAATTTTTCAGGAGGAATTTTTCAATTTCTTCAAAAGATGGGAAATAATAACTTTCGGTACCCTTCTTTTCAATCGCTTCGGCCAGAAGTTTCGAACTCATGCCGAGCGTATCCGTTTCCCTCGCAGCATAAATATCCGCAAGGACCACCTTGTCGGCAAGGCTTAATGCATCTGCAAAATCGTCGAAAAAGGCCTTGGTCCTTGTATATGTATGGGGCTGGAAGACAACCCAGAGAGTCTTTCTTTCCATGTTAAGAGCAGCTTTCATGGTAGCTCTTATCTCAGTGGGATGATGTGCATAATCGTCTATGAGTGTCACACCGCCTGAAATCTTACCCTTTTTCTGGAATCTTCTGTCGGTTCCTTCGAATTTTTCAAGTGCCGCGGCGGTAACAGATCTGTCAATGCCCGCAGCATCAGCAAACGCACATGCAGCAAGTGCATTAAGGATATTGTGCTCTCCGGGAACCGAAAGCTGAACCCTGAATGCCTTTTCACCTTTAACGATAATGTCAAAGGAAGGATTTCCAAGCGAATCCGTTGTGATGTTTTCAGCAGTATAATCAGGTGCTTCTCCGTCTTCATTCTTTTTTCCGAAGGTAAGGATATTGCACTTTAGCCCTTCGGTAAAATAGGACAGATTCTCAATATGTGAATTGATTATGAGGGTTCCTTTTTCGGGAATCAGATCGGCGAATTTTCTGAACGAAGCCCTGATATCGTCCAGATCCTTAAAAAAGTCGAGATGATCTTCTTCAACATTGAGTATAAGAGCTATATCCGGGAAAAGAGAAAGGAAGCTGTTGGTATATTCGCACGCTTCCGTTACAAAATAGTCCCTTCCGCCGACTCTGATATTTCCGCCGATTGCAGGGAGCATTCCGCCTACGGAGATGGTAGGATCACAGTCCTTTGCCAGAAGGATCTCGCTTATCATTGACGTTGTGGTAGTCTTGCCGTGTGTTCCGCTTATTGCGATGGAAGTGCCGTAGTTGCGCATCAGCTGGCCGAGAAGCTCCGCTCTTGTAAGGCGGGGAATATTCAGGCGGTCGAGTTCCATGAATTCCGGGTTATCAGGACGGATCGCAGCGGTCAGTACGGCAACATCCGTATCAGCTGAGATATTTTCCTTCTTTTGTCCGTAGAAGACCCTGATGCCTTCCTTTTCAAGATTTTCGGTCATCTCGGATCTGTCACGGTCCGATCCTGATACGTCAAAGCCCGCACGCTTAAGGATAACCGCAAGTCCGCTCATGCTTATTCCGCCGATACCCACGAAGTAAACTTTAACAGGCTTTGAAAAATCTATTGTGTACATGATCATTCTCCAAAAATACAGTTTACAGATATTTTAGTAGACATAATCTTCTATATACTATAATATGTCCCTTGTGTCTTTAATAAGACATTATAGCACATTAATCAAGTCAGTTCGAAACCTTCCTGACTTCGGAACAGTCCTAAAAAGTAATTTTTTTCGTACTGTTCCTAAAAAACAAAACTAGAGGAAAAGAAAAATGAACAAAAAAGTACTACTTCTCACTCAGGGTGCAGTGATCGCTGCTCTCTACACCGTGCTGACCGTTATAGCCGGTTCACTCAACCTCGCAAGCGGGGTTATCCAGGTCCGTTTCTCCGAAGCACTTACCATTCTTCCCGCATTCACACCCGCGGCAATACCGGGACTTTATGTAGGATGTATCGTCAGCAATATCCTGACAGGCTGTCATCCTCTCGATGTCATCTTCGGATCGCTCGCAACTCTGCTCGGCGCAGTATTTACCTATCTGCTCACACATAAGCGTGCAGACGGAAACCGGCAGTTTATTCCCGGAAAAAAGAGCATGTTCCTTGCTCCCATCCCTCCTATAGTGGCAAATACTCTGATCGTACCTTTCGTTCTTGCATTCGTTTACCAGTTCGAAGGTTCCATCTGGTTCTTCATGCTGACCGTTGGCGCAGGTGAGATCATCAGCTGCATGGTTCTCGGACTTGCACTCTACAATGCACTCTTCCCTTTCAGAAGCCAGATTTTCGGTATTCCAGCAAAGGAAGCAAAAAGTACGGATACACCTAAGGCAAAAGTATAAAACGTAAATCACATAAAAAACAGCAAAGGGACGATTCCTTGTTTTTTCAAAACGAAGAATCGTCCCTTAATTTTTTAAACTCTATGCCGTCTTACGCGCCCAGACTTCTGCGCCGGAGTATGCATATGTTATGAACTGATTGCCGTTATTTTCAAAGAAGCTTTCCATTTTTTCAATATCCTTCTTAACGAGTTCGCCTGTTGAAGGATCCATGATCACAAGCTCCTTATCATTATGTCCGGTTATGAGGATCGCACCTCCGCCCTGTAACAGTGCCATTACAGGAATATCATTGTCGATATAAAAATACAGCTGGTCTATCGTGCATCCGGTAAGGTCGAGCACCGTGACGTCATTCATATTTTCCGCAAGGATATCACTGACAGGATCTCCCGATGAAAGAAGGACCTCAGAATTCCTTATGATACCTTCGTATCCCATCATCACGTCCATGCATACGCTCAGGGAACTTTCACCTTCATCGATCCCCGTTCCCTTTATCTCCATTATCTGGCTTACTGTCTTTCTCGAAGCATATTTCCAGATAACATTTCCGCTTTCTTCTACCGCTGTTCCGCCTATCTCATATGCAGCTTCAACAGCTGCTGCTTCGGTAACGAAAATACCGCAGATTCCTTCGGCGTTATATACATAGAATCTTTTTACCGACGCGGGTTTGTCAGGTTCGAGAATGCAGAGACTGTCAGATATGATCTCACTTGGAGTCGTTACCTTTAATGACCTGACCTTTATTGCTGTCCTTGTCTGGATCTGAACATATCTTTCGAACTTATCGATGACCGCAACGGAAAGATAGTTTCTTCCGGACTCATCCTCTCTGCTTGCCGTGATGGTGTCATCAGATGCCATCTGATATGAACCGGTGGTTCCGGATAATCTTGTAAGCTGGATATGTCCGGGTTCGATCGACACGTCTGTCACAAAGAATCCGTCCTTTTCGTAATACTTGATCAGCTTGCCCGTTCCGTCACAGATACAGATCCTGTACATGGGCATCAGGAGATTTCCGCTGGTTTCTACCTGAACATCGTTGTAGCGGACCATGCCGTATATCATGTCTTCCCCTATAAAGCCGAGGAATCTTATATACTCACTGCTTCCCGCTGAGATCTTGACTGCGGTTTCATTTTCAAGATCAGTTACCGTAAGCTCATTAACGGCCACCCCGGGTTCTCCCGCAGTAACTATGTATCTCTGGTCATCGCTTGTCTGAAGTGCATCCACCGATCTGTACATACCGGTCGCGGATACTGTCATAGCCTCAATATCGACCATATAAACCGCATTTTCCATCGCCATATAGATATGGTTCGATGAGTTCATATAAAGGAGTCTTTCCATTTCCTCGACGAGTATATCAGCCGACTTGTCATACGGAATATACAGGATCTCACTGATCTCATTGTAGCGGTCATTATAGGAATACAGTGCGATACCGACATCACCTTCATGCTTTCCTCTGTTCATATAGCCGTAAACGGCAAAAAACATATCGCCGTTATCTTCGACCCTGAGGACTCTGATATCATGCTTTTCACAGATGTTCCTGACGTCGAATGCACCGTAATCGTAGAAGCTGTATGCACATGCAAGCTTACCCGAAGCCTCATTGTATAAAAAGAGTCTTCCGCCCGATACGAAAGCTATGCATCCGCCCTCCGCACTCTCCATCATCTCGGGATCTTCGCCTGCAATGCCGAGCACGATCTTATCATTTACGCACATATTCAAAGGATTGGTTATCTGTTCCATTGTCCTGTCATAAGCCATGATGTATACGGACTTATCCGTATATCTTACGGTTATCGCTTCATGGGCCATATATACAGTCATGTCGGTACCATATCCGTTACGGAGCATGTAATCGATACATATGGTGGCATTGGTGCCGTTATCCTCTCTAAGATAGATGAGAGGCTCACCGTACGGAGACACTTCAAGCTCTCCGTATGTTATCTGTGAAAATGAGGAATGAATGTCCACATGTGCGAAGGTGGAATTATCATTGAGAGATGAATTGGTCTCAAGATGCTTCTTGATCTTCTCGGCTTCATGCTTGTCAAACAGGCAGTCATGGAAAAACTTTGCATAGGCGATCTTATCATAGGCAAGGGAGTTGTCCCCCGAAACGACACGGGTATAATAATACAGTTCTCTTCCGTCCTCCATTCCGAGCCTGATCGAAAGAGAATATTCCGCGCCGGGTATCATCAGATCCTTGAAAACGATCCTTCCCTCGGGATTTCCTATCATGTTCAGTCCAAGCTCAGTCTCACCGTCTTCAATAAGTCTGCCGTCCTCGATGTTTCTGAGCTCGTATACTGCAGATGAAACCTTCTGACCGAAGGTATTGATAACAAATGGAAGCTCCCTGTTTTCATCGAGATAGGAAAGGGAATTCCTTTCATAGGACAGATCCCTGCTTCCGGAATAGCCGCGCATCATGTTATAGGTTATATCGCCGATAGACATGTAAATGACCGGCTGGGATGCCGGATCCATGTCGACGGTATTATTGATCTGCTCACGGCTCGCAATCTTCCCGAAGATCAGAAGGAAAATGAAGAATACCGCTGTGTAGACCAGTATTTTCAAGAGTAATTTTTTCATAACAGAAAGTATTATAAAACAAAAGAATCCCGCGGTCTACAAAGGCAGATCGCGGGTCTTCTTTAATCTGTTCTTATCATTTCAGTGCATCGATCCTGGTGATCGCTCTCTGAAGAGCTGTCTCATAGCGTGAGCGTTCAAGATCATCAACATCGGTCTTACTTTCGAGTCTCTTCTTTGCCCTCTCCATTGCGGCTCTTGCACGTTCCTCGTCTATCTCATCCTTCCACTCGACAGTCTCTGCAAGGATATTGAAGGAATCGGGAAGTATTTCGGCAAATCCGGCATGAAGAGCAGCGGTCTTGATCTCGCCGTTATCATGAATATTCAGGACGCCCGGCTTAACTATGACTGTAAGCGGTATATGTCCCGGATAACAGCCGATCTGCCCTTCAGTGGTATTCATTTCTACCATGTCCGCCTCTCCCTCGTAGAAGACTCTCTCGGGAGTGACAATCCTGACTTTGAACTTATCCATTTAGTCTTAATCCTTATTTTGCGTTGTAAGCTTCTACGACGTCATCGATCGATCCCTTGTTGAGGAAGAAGCTCTCGGGGATATCGTCGTGCTTTTCTTCT
>CAMOZY010000004.1 GCA_946631295.1 uncultured Lachnospiraceae bacterium | reverse complement strand
GCACATGTAAGAAATCTTCAGTTCAATGCTTTCTGTCACGAGGACGGAAGTGCGGTAAAGGCATGGACAGGTAAGGATATTCCTGTCGGAAAGCCTGATTTTGAAGAGGCTGCACATCTTTCAAGCGATGGAAGTTTTGATATGTATGAGATCGTAAGAGCACTTTATGAGTCAGGATTTGACGGCCCCATCCGTCCCGATCACGGAAGAATGATCTGGGGTGAAGAGGCAATGCCCGGATACGGTCTTTATGACAGAGCACTTGGAGCAGCATATATTAACGGACTTTGGGAAGCTATTGAAAAAGCACACGGAGGCGTAAGATGAAGCTTTCATTAGAAGGTATCAGTGAAAAGAGTGCATGGGAGAGTAAGGGGTATCATCTTCCTTCTTTTGACATAAGTCAGGTTAAGGCAAATACAGATGATGCACCTCAGTGGGTTCATTTCGGTGCAGGTAATATTTTCAGGGCATATCATGCGCGTCTTGCACAGGAACTCATTGAAAAGGGAAGCCTTAAGACAGGTATCATTGTTGCCGAAGGTTTTGATTATGAGATCATTGATAAGGCATATAAGCCCTTTGACGATCTTTCCATCCTTGCAATCCTTAAGTCTGACGGCAAGGTTGAAAAGCAGGTTCTTGCTTCGGTTTCAAGATCGGTTAAGCTTGATACAGCTGTCGAGGATGATTATTCGTATCTGAAGAAGACATTTGAAAACAAGTCTCTTCAGCTTGCTACATTTACCATCACTGAGAAGGGATACAGCCTTAAGGGAGCTGACGGTTCCTATACAAAGGCTGTTTCAGAGGATATGGCAAACGGCCCCGAAAAGCCTGTCAGCTATATCGGAAAGGTTGCAGCTCTTCTTTACGCAAGGTTTGCTTCAGGTGCTTTTCCTATTGCCATGGTAAGCACCGATAACTGTTCCCATAACGGACAGAAACTTTATGATGCAATCCATGAATTTGCTGCAAAGTGGTCTGAGAACGGCGTATGTGACAAGGGATTCCTTGCTTATGTAGAAGATAAGAAATCGGTATCATTCCCCTGGTCCATGATCGATAAGATCACACCCCGTCCCGATGATTCTGTAAAGGATATGATCGCAGCTGACGGAGTTGATGATCCGGAGCCTGTTATCACCGGTTTCCACACCTATGTTGCTCCTTTCGTAAATGCTGAAGAGAGCGAATATCTTGTGATTGAAGATGATTTCCCTAACGGAAGACCCGCACTTGAAGAGGCAGGAGTTATTTTCACCGACAGGGATACAGTTAATAATGTAGAGAGGATGAAGGTTACCACATGTCTCAATCCTCTTCATACTTCACTCGCAGTTTACGGATGTCTCCTTGGATTTACAAGAATCTCGGAAGAAATGAAGGATGAGGATCTCCTTAAGCTTGTTAATACCGTTGGATACAAAGAGGGACTTCCCGTTGTTACCGATCCCGGTGTTATCGCTCCCAGGGATTTCATTGACACTGTTGTCGGAAAGAGACTTCCTAATCCGTTCATGCCCGATACTCCTCAGAGAATCGCATGTGACACATCACAGAAGATTCCCATCAGATTCGGTGAGACAATAAAGAGCTATATCGCAGATCCTTCAAGGGATGTTAATGATCTTAACGCAATTCCCCTTGTTCTTGCAGGATGGCTCAGATATACAAAGGGAATAGATGATAAGGGAGAGGCTTTTGAATGCAGCCCGGATCCCATGCTTGCAGGAGTTCAGGAGAAACTGAAGGAACTTGAATTCGGTAAGGCGCTTGATGAAGCACAGGTAAGAAAGGTGCTTATTCCCATACTTAAGGATGAGACTATATTTGCTACAGATCTTGAGAAAGCAGGTCTTTCCGATAAGGTTGTCAGCTATTTCATTAAGCTGATGGCAGGCGCCGGTGCTGTAAGAAGTACTCTTCACAGCGCACTTTGATCATTAGTGTTTGATCATTGGAATCAGATGATCGGAAAAATCATCACACAAGGATCATCAGACCAAGTGATTTGCCCGGAGAAAAAAATGAGTGAACTTAAGCTTCCAAGACTGCTTACTGACAGAGCGGTATTTCAACAGAACAAGCCGGTTCATATATGGGGATGGGATGAACCCGGAACCGGTATTGATATCGTGCTTTCGTGTGTCTCCAACGGTGAAGAATTTGATGCTCACTGCACTTCATCCGAAGACGGTAAATTCTCTGCTTTTCTTCCTTCATTTGAAGCAGGCAGGAAGTTTACGCTTAAGGTGAGCGATGATAAGGGTGAAGAGAAAGTCGTTAATGATATTGTGACCGGAGCTGTATGGTTTGCAACAGGCCAGTCCAATATGGATCTTACCTTTGAAAGACTTAAGGACAATTATCAGGAGATAATTGCATCATCTGAAAATGATATGATCAGATGCTTTGATATCACCTCCGATACCGAATATTCAGGACAGCTTGGAGATCCCAGAACCGGTGAGTGGAAGTGTGCAAAGCCTGAGAATATGTATGGTTTTTCGGGAACCTGCTATTTCTTTGCAAAGAAGATGCATGAAGCTCTCGGTATTCCGGTAGGTATTGTTCATGCAAGTCTCGGCGGCTCCCACATCTATTGCTGGATGGATGATGAGATGCTCGCGGATTATCCCGAGCTTATCGAAGAGTCTAAAAAGTACGGAGATCCCGCATTCAGGGAAAGTGTTATTAAGAATAATGATAAGCTTTCTTCTGAGTGGAATTCCGAATGTGAAAAGGCAGATAAGGGAAGAGAAGGTAACTGGAAGGAAGGACTTCCTTCTGAGGGACTTGAAAGCATGAATCTTCCTGCATTTTTCGCAGAAGCAGGACTTGATAAATTCGTAGGAACCATCTGGCTTGAAAAGAAATTTAATGCAAATGCGATGTTTGCCGGTAAGGCTGCAAAGCTCTGGCTCGGCACTATTACTGATACCGATGAAGCGTATGTTAACGGTACATTTGTCGGTACCATCGGATATCAGTATCCTCCCAGAAAATATACTATTCCTGAAGGCGTTATAAGAGAGGGTGAGAACTCTGTTGTTCTCAGGATCAGAGTGGACGGCGGATTTGGAAGAGTAACTCCGGGAAAGCGCCTGATGATATTTAATGATGAGTGCAAGGCAGATCCATGGAGTGATGAACTTCCTGCAGGCGCCATCGATCTGTCCGGCGAGTGGAAATACGCCATCGGATGTATCATGGATAAGACAGCTCCCGAAATTGACTTTATCAACTGGCATCCCATGGGACTTTTCAATGCAATGACAGCTCCCTGTACTCCGTATCCGATCGAAGGCGTTCTCTGGTATCAGGGTGAATCCGATGCATTCATGACCGATGAGTATGTTGAATATACAAGACTTCAGGTTGAAGGGTATCGCAGACTCTGGAATGATGAAAAGCTCCCCTATATACTTGCACAGCTCCCTAACTTTACCGATGGACTGGCACCTTCGGAAGACGGAAGTCATGGCGGATGGGATGAGTTCAGGGAAGCACAAAGGAAGATCACAGAGGTTGTTCCCGGAACATATATGACTGTAAATATGGATTCAGGTGAAGACAACGATCTTCATCCCATGAATAAATATAATGTCGGAACAAGACTTGCAGATATTGCTCTTGATGTTGTTTATCCCGGAACTATCAGCTATCCTTCGCAGGGACCTGTTGTAAGCTGTGTTACTTGTGAGGAAAAGAACGGCAGATACGAGATTGTTATGAGCCTTTCAAATGTCGGAGAAGGAGCTGCTGCTTTTTCACCTGATAAGAAAAAGAGAGGCGCAATAAGAGATTTCTCCGTAGTCTGTGGTGATAAGATCACTCCTGTTGAAGCATGTCTTACGGATGACAGTCATATAAGGATCATAACAGATTCCGCTGAAAAACCTGATGGAATAAGGTATCTGCAGAGGAGTACCTACATTGGTGAGATGATATATAATACTTCATCAGTATCCGGTGAAAAGAAACCCTGCAAGCTCATGGCTCCTTTCATCATGAAAATTTAATATTGATTTAATCTGAAAAATTAATTAACTTTAAATCACGGGACCATTTTCCGGCCCCGTGATTTTTCTATAAACTGATAATTTTTTCGGGGGTTTTATGAGATACGGGTTCAATAAAGGCTGGAAGTTTTTAGAGACAGGCGTAGAAACTGAATATGAAGAGATGCTGGGAAAGCTTGGAGAATTTAAGAGCGTCCAGATTCCTCACGACTGGCTCATTTATGATTCTACTGATCTGTACAGGACAGGAAGAGGATGGTATGTAAGAAAGCTGATCCTTGATGAGAAGAAGGGAAGATATTTCCTCGAATTCGACGGTGTCTATATGGACAGCGCAGTATTTGTTAACGGAGTAAAAGTATGTGAATGGAAATACGGTTATTCCGCATTTGACTGTGATATCACAGATCAGCTGAAAGAGGGAGAAAATCTCATCGCAGTCAGTGTTACGCATATCTCACCAAACAGCAGATGGTATTCAGGTGCAGGTATATACAGGAATGTCTATATCAGAAATACCGATGAGACTTATATCGCTAAAGACGGTATCTACGTTTCCTCACGCAGTGAAAACGGAAAGAGGATCATTCATATAGAAACGGAGATTGAAGGTGCTGCCGGGGCAGATGCACTGCTTGAATATGCTGTTAAGGATACGGCCGGGAATTCCGTTGCCATTAATAAGATAAATGATAATGATTACGAGATATCAGATCCTCATCTCTGGGATATTAATGATCCTTACCTTTATACTCTTACCGTAAAAATGTCTGCGGCCGGAGATGCTGATGAAGAAACGATACGCTTTGGACTGCGCGATATTTCCTTTGAACCTGAAAAGGGATTTCTTTTAAACGGACGTAAAGTAAAACTGAACGGTGTATGTGAACATCATGATCTCGGATCTCTTGGGGCTGCATTTAATAAGTCTGCCATGAGAAGAAAATTCGTGATGCTGAAGAGCATGGGAGTTAATGCACTGAGAACATCACATAACATGCCCGCTCCTGAGGTGCTGGAACTTGCTGACGAGATGGGAATTGTCGTCATGAGTGAAGCCTTTGATATGTGGTACAGGCAAAAGACCGATTATGACTATGCGAGATTTTTCAGGGACTGGCATGAGAGGGATATAAGAAGCTGGGTAAGACAGGACCGCAATCATCCCTCCGTCATAATGTGGAGCATAGGAAACGAGATCTATGATGTACATGCAGATGCAAATGCACCAGAGACAGTTAAGCATCTCATGGATGAAGTTAAAAAGCACGATCCCTATGAAAACGGAGTCTGCACATTTGCATCAAATTATCTTGCATGGGAGGGCGGACAAAAATGCGCTGATGTCCTTAAACTTGCAGGATATAACTATGCGGAGAATCTCTACAGGGAACATCATGCAAAATATCCCGACTGGATAATCTACGGAAGTGAAACTGAATCACTTGTAAACAGCAGAGGCGTTTATAAATTCCCTCTTTCAGTAACGAAGCTTTCGGATGTCGATGAACAGTGTTCTTCGCTTGGAAACTGCAATACAAGCTGGGGAGCAAAGAGCGTTGAAGCATGTATCTGTCAGGACAGGGATATGGACTTTTCCGCAGGTCAGTTCCTCTGGACAGGATTTGATTATATAGGTGAGCCCACTCCATATCACACCAAGAATTCATATTTCGGAAATATCGATACTGCAGGTTTTCCGAAGGATTATTACTATGTCTTCAGATCCGCATGGACTGATCCTTCAAAAGATCCTATGGTTCATATTTTCCCTTACTGGGATTTTAATCCCGGTCAGATGATCGATGTAAGAGTATGCTCCAATGAGGATACTGTCGAGCTTTTCCTTAACGGAAAGAGTCTCGGAAAACAGAAACTGACACATGCTCCCGGTTCGGGAGATCATATAATCGCAGATTACCGTGTGTCCTATGAAGCAGGTGAACTTGAAGCTGTAGCTTACGATAAGTCAGGTAATATCACCGCAAGAGATACGGTAAGTTCATTTGGTGAAGCAGCATCGATAGAGATTGATACTGACTGTGAGACAATGCGTGCAGGAACAGATGATCTTATTTTTGCAGAAGTGTCCGTATTGGATGAAGACGGCAATCCTGTAATGAATGCATGCAACAGAATGAAGGTTGAAGTTACGGGAGCCGGAAGGCTGGTAGGACTTGATAACGGAGACAGCACAGACGAGGATTCATATAAGGCTGTTTCAAGAAGATTGTTTAACGGTAAGCTCCTTGCGATCATTGCACCTTCTTCAGATGCAGGTGATGTGAGTCTTAAGGTTTCATCAGAAGGTCTTATGGACTGTGAAGTGAGCCTTAAGTGTATCTCAGATGATATGGATAAGCCTGCTGATGGTTTTGCTAATGATTCGCCTTTTGATAAAGGTGCAGAAATTTACCTCGAAAAAAATATTTCACGCAAAACTCACCTTGGATCTGATGAAGAGATACCGGTAAGAAAGCTTGAGATAAATGCGGATAACAGAAATCTTACACCGGATAATAAAGAGGTCTTTGCAGGTGTGAAGATACTTCCTGATAATGCGACCGACAGGGATGTCATTTACAGTGCAGTATCCGACAAGGGAGTTCCTGTTAATTTTGTTAAGCTTTATCCCGAAGAGGGCGGAGTCAGGATTGAAGCGCTCGGTGACGGAGAGTTCAGATTAAAATGCATGTCGAAATCCGGAAGCAGATCGGTAAGAGTTATATCCGAACTTGAATTTTCTGTTTCGGGAGTCGGCCCCGCATTCCTTGATCCTTATGATTTCATTTACGGAAGTGCCTATACATATACGGAAGGCGAAATAGGTGCAGGAAATGAAATGGGATTTGCCTCTGACAGAAATGCAAGATCTGTTGTAGGATTTGAAAAAATTGATTTCGGACAGGCCGGATCTGATGAGATCACAATGCCGATCTTTACACTTAACGGTGATGCATATCCGTTCAAGGTTTATAACGGCGTTCCCGGAAAAGAAGGAGAGCTGATAGGAGAATTTGTATATCAGAAGCCTTCTATCTGGAATACATATCAGGAAGATACATGGAAATTTGAAAAGCCTCTTAAGGGCATTTGCAGTCTGTACTTTGAGTTTTCCGATAAGATGCATGTCAAGGGATTCTCATTCAAAAAGTATTCAAAAGCATTCATGACACTTGATGCTTCATCTGCTGATGAAATTTACGGAGATGACTTTACTGTAAACGGTGGGAGAGTCGAGGGAATAGGTAATAACGTATCCATAGAATTCTCAGGCATGGATTTTGGAGAAGAGGGTACAACAAGGCTTACCGTAAAGGGAAGAGCATTAAAGAATGATAATACCATTCATGTGAGATTTAATGATGGAGTAAATGAGATCAAGAACATAATCGAATTCAGACAGTCAGACGAGACATGCGAGCAGACTTTTGAATTTGAGAAGGTTACCGGCGTGCAGAACATTACATTCGTATTCCTGCCCGGAAGCTGCTTTGACTTTGAAAGCTTCAGATTTTCGTGATGGATATTCCTGAAAGCATTTCGTAAAAATGATTATTCTAAAATGACAAGTCCCCGGCGATTGCCGGGGACTATTTGTTTATTCTTCCTCAATCGGTGTGAGTGCGGGCTTAGGAGTATAGCGCCTGTTCATCTTCCTGTACTCTGAAGGTGTGCAGTTCTTATAGGATTTAAACACTCTGTTAAAAGTAGAGAGTGATTTGAATCCGGACTGAAGTGCCACATCCAGTATCGAAAGATCCGGCTGGTTCAGATACATCTCTGCGAGAAGTATTCTTTTCTGAGTCAGATATTCATAACAGGATACATGTGCAAATTCCTTGAACAGTCTTGCAAAATGGAATCTTGAAAATCCTGCCATCTCCGCAAGTGCATCCATATCGATATCTTCGGTGCAGTGCTCGGATATATAATTACATACATCCATGAATCTTCCGATGTATTCTTTATTTTTCGCAGACGATCTTCCGTGCTGGGGAACTCTTTCTTCCATGCAGCTTCTTCCGACATCCACCATGAAACGGATAAGAAGAGAATAGATGGCAGCTCCGGCATAAGGCTGTTTGCCTTCGTATTCTTTTCTGGTCTGATCCAGATAATACTTAAGCTTATCGGATAGCTCGGGGTTCTCACTCTTTCTGATGATAATACATTCACCGAGGGAGTGAAGAAGACTGTTGAGTGAAGTAACGTTGCCGATCAGGTTATAGTCGAACATGATGATCAGTCTCTTGCCGTTTTCGGGGGCATAGAGCCTGTGCAGGGTACCTGACATGATCACTGCAACATCACCGGGACATATGGTAAATTTCTCTGTTCCGACTTCTACAGTATAATCATTTTCAATGGGTGCGATGATCTCCGTGGCGGTGTGCCAGTGAAGGGGATAATCCTCGGCAATATCGTTATGATAAAGCCTTACACCCTGAATCTCTTCATATTTCACGGTTTCACGGCCGTGTTCCAAAACAGGGAGCATATGAACCTCTCTCTTTAAGTAATCAACAAATACTGATCCTTCTTGATTTTAATTCCATTTGGAAAAAATTAAAAGCAAAATGTGAAAACTAATCAGCAATATTAAGTTAGATTAGAAAAAATCGAAAAGATACGATGAAAACGTATTCTTAACAAAAATACCCAATTTTACATGGATTTATAAGGAGAAAAAATATGGATCTTGTAAAAAATCAGGCTAAGATCGAAGAGTTTCGCAGGAAAGCTGAGGAACTTGTTTCGAAGATGACCCTCGAAGAAAAAGTATCACAGACCCTGAATCATGCTCCTGCTATTGAACATCTCGGAATCAAGGCTTATGACTGGTGGAATGAGGCACTCCATGGAGTTGCAAGAGCAGGTACGGCTACTGTTTTCCCTCAGGCAATAGGTCTTGCTGCAACATTTGATGAGGATCTTATGGAAGAACTCGGAGATGTTGTTTCCACTGAGGGACGTGCCAAGTTTAATATCCAGCAGAAATTTTCGGATACAGATATTTATAAGGGACTTACATTCTGGGCTCCCAATGTCAATATCTTCCGTGATCCCAGGTGGGGAAGAGGACAGGAGACATACGGTGAGGATCCTTATCTTACCTCAAGACTCGGAGTCAGATATATCAAGGGACTTCAGGGCCATGATGAGAATCATATGAAGGCTGCTGCCTGCGCAAAGCACTTTGCGGTTCACTCAGGTCCCGAGCCTGAGAGACATCATTTCAATGCGGTTGCTTCCGTGCAGGATATGAGGGAAACCTATCTTCCTGCTTTCAAGGCCTGTGTTCAGGAGGCTGATGTTGAAACTATCATGGGTGCATATAACCGTACTAACGGCGAGCCTTGCTGCGGTTCTAAGACTCTCCTTAAGGACATTCTGAGAGATGAGTGGGGATTCAAGGGACATGTTGTCTCGGACTGCTGGGCTATCAAGGATTTCCATACCGGACATATGGTGACTTCCGATGAAGTTGAGTCCGTAAGTCTTGCAATGAACAACGGATGCGATCTTAACTGCGGTGATCTTTTCGTTTATCTTAAGGATGCTGTAGAGCAGGGCAAGGTAAAAGAGTCCAGACTTGATGAGGCACTCGTTAATCTCTTTACCACCAGGATGAAGCTCGGAATGATGGATGGAGAAAAGACTGCTTTCGATGGCATAACAATGGCTGAGGTTGACAGCAAAGAGCACAAGGCCCTGAACCTTAACACCTCTGCAAAGAGCCTTGTTCTTCTCAAGAATGACGGTATTCTTCCTCTCGATAAAAACAAGATCAAAACTGTCGGCGTGATCGGACCTAATGCAGATTCAAGACGTGCTCTTGTTGGAAACTATGAAGGAACTGCATCCAGATATGTTACGGTTCTTGAAGGCCTTGAGGATTATCTCGGCGAAGATGTCACATTCAGATATTCGGAAGGCTGTGATCTTGTAAGAGACAGGATCAGCGGTCTTTCCAAGGGTGATGACAGAATATCGGAAGTTAAAAGCGTGTGCGAGGACAGCGATGTTATCTTCATGGCTCTTGGACTTGATGCCGGTATCGAGGGTGAGGAAGGCGACGCAGGTAATGAGTTTGCCAGCGGAGATAAGATAGACCTTAAGCTTCCCGGCCTTCAGGGTGAGATCCTTGAAACAGCTGTAAAGAGCGGTAAGCCCGTAATTCTCCTTCTTCTTGTCGGAAGCGCTCTTGCAATCGATGATACCGATATTAATGCAGTCATCCAGTGCTGGTATCCCGGTGCAATGGGTGGAAGAGCTATAGCTGAAACGGTATTCGGAGACAGGAATTTTGAAGGAAAGCTTCCTGTTACATTCTATAAGAGCACTGCGGAACTTCCCGATTTTACGGATTATGCAATGAAGGGAAGAACCTACAGATACATGACGAATGAAGCTCTTTATCCCTTTGGATACGGACTTTCCTATACCTCTTACGAATATTCAAATGTCATGGCTGATAAGACAGTACTTGATGATGACGGTATCACCGTTGAATTTGTTGTTACCAATACCGGAAAATTTGACGGAAGAGAAACTGTTCAGATCTATGTTAAGGTTAGCGGCGTTGAGAATGCTCCCAAATATCAGCTGAAGGCATTTAAGAAGGTTTCTCTTAAGGCTGGTGAGACTCAGAAGGTTTCCGTTAAACTTTCAAAGGAAAGCTTCGGACTCTTTGATACTGAAGGAAAGTTCGTCATTCCTTCAGGCAAGGCTGTGGTGTATGTCGGAGGACAGCAGCCCGATGCAAGAAGTGAACAGCTTCTTGGCAGAAAGGTTTCACTACTTGAGATCGAACTTCCCTGATAACGGAAGGAACGTAAATATTGATACTCAGAAAACAGGTTGCTGCGGCGACCTGTTTTCACTATAAAATTCATGTCTGTTTCGAAAGGAAATACATGATGTTTTTGTAAGGGATTTCATTGTTTTTTGACGGGAATTATTTGATATTCTTTTTGTCTGAATGACTGTTTTGTGATAAAATTTACTAAATCGGGGAATTTGATGGAAACAGATAAGATCAAAGCAAAACTGTATGATTACTTCTGCAAGGAAGCCGGGGTCATCGCCTATGACAGCGACAGGGATGACGAGTATTCGCGTGAGCTTGTAAGCATTCTGAGCATCGGCCGCGTTAATTATACAGAGTATCCCGATATGAACGCAGAACTTCGCGATGAGCCGTCCAAGCAGATGGTTTATTATGATTCATATTCCATCAATGATGACGACTGTGTCATAAACCGTATGGTCATTTCCAACGGTGCAGTTGTCAAGCTCAGCGTTTATCCGACTATCGGTCATTTCTGGACCGATGAAGAGAAGGAACATGTCAGAGGTTTTCTCCTCATACTTTCAACTATCAAGAGCCGTATCAGGATGAAGGAATATATCGATTATGCTATATTCCATGAGATGGAGCTTGGTTATTTTAATGCCTTTTACCTCACCAGAATGATGGGGATGGTCATGAAGCTTGAACGCATGTCCGAATACACCATCATATTTTTCAATCTCGTAAATCTTTCTGGTCTTAATTCGCTGCTCGGCAGAAAAATGACCGATCAGGTCATGCTTAAATTCACAGGAACCGTATCGGATATGCTTGAATCGCCGGAATGCCTCTGCAGGATGGGCGGTGATAATTTCTGTATCCTGACAAGGCAGGAAAAGACAGAAAAGATCCTTGAGATCCTCGAGGGAATCCATATCAATGTAGATGCGGGAGAGGTATCTGTTGTCAAGCTCGGAGCATACTGCGGAGTTTATCACTGCACCGGTAAGGAGAAGAGCTTTAACGAGTGCCTTGATAATGCGCAGGCTACCATGCTGAATGCAAAGCATACGAGAAACAGTCAGATCCAGTATTTCGATCAGAAGATGATCGATATGATGACCAATACAAGGCAGATCGAATCCACCTTCAAGGCTGCCATACGCAATGAGGAATTCAAGGCCTTCTATCAGCCCAAGGTTAATCTTGCCAACTTCAAGCTCGTAGGTGCTGAGGCTCTCTGCAGATGGTTCAGAGGCGGAAAGCAGGTGATGCCTGATCAGTTCATTCCCATTCTTGAAAGAAGCAAGCGCATCTGTGTTCTTGATTTTTATATACTCGACCATGTATGTGCAGATCTTGCAAGATGGATGTCTGAAGGAAAACAGCCGGTCAGGATCTCTTCAAACTTTTCAAGAAAACACCTCAGCAATCCGAATTTCGTAAAGGAAATTACGGAGATAGTCGACAAGCATAACATACCTCATTCTCTTATTGTAATTGAGGTTACCGAGACGACTTCGGAAGCGGATATGATCAGACTTCACAAGCTCGTGGATGAATTTGCGGAGCAGGGATTTGAGGTGTCTGTCGATGATTTCGGTGTCGGCTATTCATCGATGAGCATGATCAAGGATATTCCCTTCAGCGAGATCAAGATAGATAAGAGCTTCCTTGATAACGCGGACATCAGTAAACGTGATATGGTGATGATGAAGCATATCATTTCCATCGCTTCGGATCTTGATATGTCCACCATTGCGGAGGGAGTTGAGACAACCGATCATATCAAACTCCTGAAGAAATACGGATGCTATCACGGTCAGGGATATTATTTTGACAAGCCTCTTCCAAGGGAAGAATTTGAGAAGGTGCTTCTTACACCCGATTATCATGAAAAGGGTCTTGAATACATCTAGGAACTTATCAGAGAGGGTGCCATATGAAAAAGAATGACAAAAAGCTTACTTTTACGGCAGCCGTCACAACACTCGGAGCCATGTTAAGCCTTACGGGTTGCAGCTTTGGCTCGGTTAATGATCCTGCCCCTGATGTATATGGGCCGCCCGAGGATATAGTCGGTCCCCAGGATCCTGTTTACGGTCCTCCTCCTGCCATAGATGACGATGATCAGGATGGTCCCATTAATACCGTATACGGACCGCCCGACTGGTTTGAAGAGGATGAAGGTGAAGAAGATGGTCCGATGGAGGATGTATACGGGCCTCCCGAGTTTTTTGAGGACGAAGATTTTGATGGTCCTTCAGTGGTGGTTTACGGGCCTCCGGAATGGTTTGATACTGAGGGCTCCGGTGAGCCTTCAGTACCGGTTTACGGACCGCCTGAATATTTTGAAGATACTGAAAATGGCAGTAATGACAGTAATAAGCAAGGAGAGGATTAATGGATCTTAAGGAATTCAAAGCATATGCTGTAGAAGATCCTGCTCTCATAAAGGTTAAGGAACAGATTTTGGACAGAAGGTCTGAGGTCAGGGAGTCTCTTTATGTAAAGCCCGACCTCAGACATCTTTTTTTTGAACTTACACTTAAGTGTAACGAGAGATGTTTTCACTGCGGATCCGGATGCGAGCCCGGTCAGATCTCGGGATTGTCCCTCGAAAAGTATGCGCAGATCCTTGACGATGTGGATGCAAATTTCGATAAGCGCAGGATCCTTATCTGCATAACCGGCGGTGAGCCGATGATAAGAAGCGATTTCTTTGATATCGTGAACATGATAAACGATAAGGGATTCGCATGGGGCATGACTTCAAATGCAACGCTTATCACAAAAGAGGCTGCTCATAAGCTTCGTGAAGCCGGTATGAAGACGATATCTGTCAGCATAGACGGACTTGAAGAGACTCACGATGCCCAGAGAGGACTTAGGGGCGGATATGCACTCGCTATGAGAGGAATACAGAATCTCATAGATGAAGGCGGATTCCATGCAATACAGATCACGACTGTGGTGAACCACAAGAATATCTCAGAGCTTGATGAGCTCTTTGAAATAGTTAACGGTATGGATGTGGATTCCTGGAGAGTGATCGGCATAGAGCCTATCGGCCGTGCGCTGGAAAGGCCCGATATGCTCCTTACGCCTGAAGACCAGAGAAGGATGTTTTCTTTTATCATTGATAAAAGAAGACAGGGATATCCGGTCGAATACGGCTGCTCTCATTTCCTCGGACCGGATATCGAAGGAAATGTAAGAAAGAGGATGTTTTTGTGCAATGCCGGAGTTTTTACGGCAAGCATAAGATCGGACGGAAGTATTACAGCATGCCTGGATATCATGCCTAATGATGAGGTCATATTCGGCAATGTAAATAACGATCTTTTTTCGGATATATGGAAAAACAGGTTCGAAACCTTCAGAAAGCATCTTTCACTTCGCAACAAAAACTGCATGGAATGTGAGTATGAAAAGTGGTGTGCCGGCGGAGCTCATCACAGCTTTGACTATGAAAATAATAAGCCGCTTATCTGTTTTAAGGACATTCTGTTCTGAAAAAGCTTCCTATATGCTGAAATTAACAATTTTTAGCCTTTTTCTTTGCTTTTTTCGGTTGTTTAAAGCATGAAAGTGCTGATATAATAACTATGAATGAGCAGAAGGGAGCGTTTCGGTCAAGGTGCAGATAGTGGACCGCGTGATTTATTTTGATATTTGCAGTATATGTATGCTCCTTGCGATACTTGTTTCGATGCTTCTTCGCAAGATGCACCGCGGCAGGCTTAACAGGGCATTCTTACAGCTGGGGATAGTTCTTATCCTAAGCTGTGTTTTTGATATACTGAGGGCACTTCCGTATACCGGTACGGCTCTTGAGACATCTGTTCTGTTCAAGTTCATTATGGGATATATCTTCATATTCCTCAGAGCGATACAGATGCCGATCCTTATAAGGATCTATGCTCTGATGAGCGGAAGCTGGAGCAGGATCAAATCTGACCCTAAGCTTGCAATTCTTTATTTCGGACCGCTCATCGCATTCCTTGGATTCTGTTACTCGAATTTCTTTACCCAGAGGATCTTTTACTATACTCTTACCGACGATTCCGTGTGCTATGTACGCGGTGATCTGATGACCGTATATGATTATTTCGGTTTCTACTTCATGATCTTCAGCCTTGTCCAGCTCTTTGTGATCAGGAAGAGGCTCAGCGTAGAGAAGTTCCTTTCCATGCTCCTGGTTTATCCCGTGAATGTTGCGGCCATACTTATCCAGGACATGTATCCCGAACTGATGACGGCAATGTTCGGCGCATCCCTTTCAATGCTGATACTTGCCTTCTTCGTATTCAGACCTGACGAATCAATAGACATTGAAACAGGACTTTCATCGTATATACCCTTTGAAAACGATGTCGAGAACATCATCCTCAGCAAGAGAAACGCGATGATCGTTTTTGCGAAGATCTCCAATGATTCGGAGATCAGAAGCCTTACCGACATCAGAGTATACCGCAGAGTTCTTCATTCCGCAGGTGATACTCTCGTAAAGGAAAGATACAAAGGACTCCTTGCATCGACCGATCTGTATTACTTAAGAGGCGGACTTTATGCGATGATCGTGCAGGGACGTTTCGACAGGAATCTTGTCCTCAAGCAGATGGAGAAGCTGAACAGGAGATATTCCCAAGGCTTTTCCGAAGACGGATTCGATCTTCAGCTTGAGATGTGTGTATGCTCAGTTGATATTCCAAAGGACATAGCGTCCAAGGATGAGCTTCTCAAGTTCTCAGAGCGCATACAGAATCTGATCGAACCCGGCAAGCCTGTTGTATATTCCGAGATTTCTTTTGACAGGGAATTCGTAATACTCAATTCGATCGACAACATCATTGAAGATGCCATCAAGCATGACAGGTTCGAGATGTATTACCAGCCGATCTATTCCCTCAAGGAAAAGAAATACAAATGTGCCGAAGCACTTATCAGACTTAATTCACCTGAGTTCGGATCCATACCTCCCGCAGTATTCATTCCCGCGGCAGAGAAGACCGGAAGGATCGTCAACATCGGTGATTTTGTAATAAAGGATGTATGCAGATTCCTGTCAGAACATACTCCTGAGGACCTCGGGGTGGATTATATAGAGGTCAACCTTTCGATCATCCAGTGCATGCAGGCTGATATGGCCGAAAAGATCAAGTATTACATGAAGGAATACAGGATCGAGTCGAGCTGGATCAATTTCGAGATAACCGAGACTGCCGCAGACGGAGCGTATGAGAGAGTTCTTGAGACAATGAACGCAATGTCGGCGGAAGGACTTAAGTTTTCACTTGATGATTACGGATCGGGTTATTCCAACCTTCACAGGGTCATGTCCTTCCCTTATAAGGTCATCAAGCTTGATAAGACTCTTACAGATGAAGCTGTCGACCCCGCCAAGAGAAGAATTCTCGGCGAGGCGATCAATCTCATTAAGAGCATGGGTGCACATATCGTTGTTGAAGGTGTTGAGTCCAAGGAAGTATCGGACTGGTTCGAAGAGCAGGGCTGTGATTTCATTCAGGGTTTCTACTACGCCAAGCCTATGAGCGAAGCGGAGTACGTAGAGTTTATGGGGCAGAGTAAATCTTGAACATTGTTACGCTCGTATATCTCATCGCGTTTATTTTCGCCGTATTTAATATTCTGTTACTGGTTGAATCCGGTGTCAGACCAAATATATATACGGTTTTGCTGATGTGCGCCATTATTGTTTCAAATGGCGGATATCTGGCCGTTTCCATTGCAAAAACTCTCGATGCGGCGATACTTGGAAACTGCTGCATATATTTTGGCGGATGCTATCTTCCTTTCTTCGTTTTCTGCATAGGTGCTGATGTTACCAAGATACGTATCCCTCATCTTGTCCGTTTTCTTACTTTCTTATGTTCTTCGGTGGTCATTGGTTTTACTTTTACCATAGGCCGTCTACCCATTTACTACAAAAGCATAGATATTGCGGATGCGGGCGGATATACGGTCCTCGTAAAAGAGTACGGACCGTTACATATCACTCATGTTCTTATGCTGGCATTTTATATTGTCGGCTGCGGTGTTATCTGTGCAAAAGCGATCAGGAGAAGGAATATCGTATCCTATAAAACCACGGTAATGTATTCCGTTTTCCTCATTGTCAATGTCCTTATCTATGCACTGGACAGAATGTTCAAGGTCGATTTTGAATGGAACAGCGTTGGATATCTGATTACGGAGATCATCATACTTCTTGTTTTCAACAGGGTTGAAATGTATGACATGTCTTATAACGTCATGCGTACCTGGGAGAAGATGGAGGAGTATGCGTATATCGTATTCGACAAAAAGAAGCAGTATCTTGGCTCCAATGCATTGGCAAGACAGTATTTTGATGCTCTTGAAAAGCAGGAGATAGACAGGAAGCTGAATGGTGACCTTAAGGAGGTTACTGAACTTCTCGAACAGTTTTCAGCTATGGTAAAAGAAGACGGAGAGGGCACCAGATCCGTATATCATAAGACACTGAGACGTTCCGGCCACGTTCTGAGAAGTGAGGTCAAGTATCTTCGTAAAAAGAAGTTCCTGCACCGTGACAGCGATGACATGATCGGCTATCTGATCGAGTTTTATGATGTCACAAAAGAAAGCGAATATATTTCCTCCATCGAGGATAAGAATGAGAAGCTCGCCATCGCGGAAAAGCGTGCTCTTGAAGCTTCCAATGCAAAGAGCAGTTTCCTTTCATCCATGTCACATGAGATCAGAACTCCCATTAATACGATCCTTGGCATGAATGAGATGATCACCAGAGAATCCCATGATCTGGTTATTCTGGGATATTCCAGAGATGTTGAAAAAGCAGGACACATGCTTCTTAACCTCATCAATGACGTTCTCGATTTTTCCAAGATAGAAGCCGGCAATTTCGAGCTTGATGAAAAGGATTATTCCGTAATGGAACTTGTTCAGAACTGCGGAAATATGCTTGAAAAGAGGGCTGCGGAAAAGAACCTCAGGATCTCACTTGATGTGGATCCCGGAATGCCTTCAGTTCTTACAGGAGATGAGGGCAAGATTGAACAGATACTTATCAATCTCATCACTAATGCAGTTAAATACACAAATATCGGATATGTAAGGATCTCCGTTACAGGAGATTATAAGGCGGACGGATATGATCTTCTGGTAACTGTCAGTGATACCGGAATCGGAATAAGAAACGAGGATATAGGTCATATCTTTGACAGTTTTTCAAGAGCGGATATTCAAAGAAACCGCCACATCGAAGGAACAGGACTCGGACTTGCGATAACGAAGAAGCTTTGTGAGGGAATGGGCGGAGAGATCAAGGTTTCAAGCCGTTATGGTGAAGGCTCCGTATTTACCGTCAAGATACCTCAGAAGATCGCAGATAATACGCTTGTCGGAGCAATCAAACTGAAGAAGGATAAGGAGAAGGGAAGACGCAGGAAGTATGAAGCTTCCTTCACTGCACCGGATGCTAAGATACTTATAGTTGATGACAATGAAATGAACCTTACGGTATTCGTAAATCTTCTCAAGGGTACCAAGGTACAGATAGATAAGGCTCCGGGTGGAAATGAAGCGATAGATCTGTCTAAGAGAAAGAAGTATGATGTGATCTTTATGGATCATATGATGCCAAGCCCCGACGGAATAGAGACAATGCAGATCATCCGCGGAGATGAAAACAATCCGAACAGGAGCACGCCTCAGATCGCACTCACCGCCAATGCAGTGCAGGGCAGTATGGAGAAGTATCTGGAAGCAGGCTTCGACGGATATCTTGCTAAGCCGGTCGATCCCTACGAACTGGAAGACAGCGTAAAGAAGAATCTTCCCCCCGAGCTGATCCTTGATATCATCAAATGATCCGGTCTGTAAATGATTTGGGTCTGTAAAGGATCCGGCTGATTTACTGATCAAGTGTAAAAAAGACGGTGCTTTAAGGTATCGTCTTTTTTCACGCCTTGACCGTTTACATTGTTTTCAATTATAATTAACTAGGATTTTTTATTTTTTTTAATTTTTTATGAAAGGGCTTACACCAAATGAAACCTGATCAGAGAGTGATGGATTACATTGACGGATTCTTAGCCGGATACAAGAATTATAAGGACTGCTGGAACTATGAGGACGGCTGCGTGCTCATAGGTTCAAGGTATCTGTATGAGGCTACGGGCGATGAAAAATATGTTGATTTTATTGAAAGATATCTGAAGGGTTTCATAACGGAAGACGGAGATATACTTAACTACAGTATTGATAAGTATAATATCGATAATATCCTCCCCGGAAGGATACTGTATTTTATGTATGACAGAACCGGTGAGGAGAAATACAGGAAGGCCATTGAGCTTCTTATGAATCAGCTCAGAAGCCATCCGAGGTGCTCTACAGGCAATTTCTTCCACAAGAAGATCTATCCCGATCAGATCTGGCTTGACGGTCTTTATATGGGACAGCCCTTCTATATGGAATATGAGACCAGATATGACGGCAAGGAGAAATATAACGACATAATAGATCAGTTCAGAAATGTTGAAAAATATCTTGGCAATAAGGAAAAGAGCCTTAACTATCATGCCTGCGATATTTCAAAGACAGCTTTCTGGGCAGATAAGGAAACCGGATGCTCTGCTAATTTCTGGCTCCGCAGCATGGGATGGTATCTGATGGCACTGATAGATGTCATGGATGTCATGAGTGAGGAGATATTCGAGCAGTATGCATATCTGAGGGATATTTTCAGGGAGCATATCACGGGAATACTTAAGTATCAGGATCCGGAAACAGGACTTTTCAGACAGGTCATTGACAGACCTGATGTTGAGGGTAATTATCTGGAGACTTCAGGAAGTTCGATGGTCGCATATGCGATACTTAAGGGCTGCCGCAAGGGAGTGCTTCTCAGGGAAAAATATGCCCCTATCGGATGCAGGATCGTTGAAGGACTTATAAATGATAAGCTCATTACCGAAAACGGTAAAACCGAGCTTACGGGTATCTGTCAGGTTGCAGGTCTCGGACCTCAGGACAATCCTGTCCGTGACGGAAGCGTTGAATACTATCTGTCAGAGAAGATCGTAAGTGATGATTCCAAGGGAGTCGGCCCTTTCTTCATGGCATATTCGGAATATCTCAAGATGGATTGAAACCGTAATGGAACTTAAACTCTTAACAAAAACCGCAAGAAGTGCCGTTATAGAGATAGCAGATGGCGGCATATATTACACACTTGAAAGCTATCATCTGTTCGTAAACGGACATGATACAAAGGTATGTGACACGATTGTCACTTCGGTGTTCGGATTAAAGCCCGGAACCGAATATACATTTGAGATCTTCCATGAAGCATCAGGATGTGAGGAAGTATCTTCGGTTGATAGTCTGGCATCGATTTCCTTTAAAACTCCTGATGAATTTGTAACCATAGATGTTAAGTCTCTTGGTGCAAAGGGCGACGGAACATCGGACGATACTGTCTTTTTACAGTCTGCAATCTCTCTTTGTCCCGAAGGAAGCAGGGTTTTAATACCTGAGGGAAGATATCTGATCACTTCGGTATTTTTGAAAAGCGGTATCAACATTGAACTTGCAAAGGGTGCAGTGATCATTGCGGATACCGACAGAATGCATTACCCCGCACTTCCCGGACTTATACAAAGCTATGACGAGACCGGAGAATATAATCTGGGAACCTGGGAAGGAAATCCGCTTCCGATGTTCACGGGAATAATCACCGGCATGAATGTCGAGAATGTCTGCATATATGGTGAGGGCTGTATCGACGGACAGGCGTCATATGAAAACTGGTGGAAGAACTGTAAGGTAATGAACATTGCCTTCAGGCCAAGACTGATCTTCCTGAGTCATTGCCGTAACATCATGATACAGGGAATAAAGCTTTGTAATTCACCTTCATGGACGCTTCATCCCTATTTTTCGGATGAGCTGGGATTTTATAATCTTACTATTGAAAATCCTCAGGATGCACCTAATACTGACGGTGTGGATCCGGAGAGCTGTTCCGGTATCGCTATAGAAGGCGTTAAGTTTTCGCTTGGCGATGACTGCATAGCGATCAAGTCCGGCAAGATATACATGGGAAGGAAATACAAGAAGCCTTCAGAGAATATAAGCGTGCGTCAGTGTCTGATGGAAAACGGGCATGGTGCGGTGACTGTCGGAAGCGAGATGGCCGGCGGTGTAAGGAATGTCAGGATTGAGGACTGTCTGTTCAGAAATACCGACAGAGGGCTCAGGATCAAGACAAGACGCGGAAGAGGAAGGGATGCTGTCATAGACGACATTTCATTTAAGCATATTGAGATGAGAAACGTTATGACACCGTTTGTAGTCAACTCGTTCTATTTCTGCGATCCTGACGGGAAGACGGAATATGTTCAGTCAAGAGAGAAATTCCCTGTTGATGACAGAACGCCCCGTATCGGAAGACTTGCTTTCGAAGATATCAGTGCTACGGATTGTCATGTTGCCGCAGCTCATTTTGATGGGCTTCCCGAGGAGAAGATAGATCACATCGTCATGAAGAATGTCGATATCTCTTTTGCCACTGATGCAAAAGAGGGTGTACCCGCCATGAGCGAAGGTGTGGAAAAGTGCAGTAAGAAAGGAATCTTTGCAAGAAATATAAAAAAGCTTGAATTTCGGAATGTGAATATAACAGGCTGTGAAGGAAAGAGCATCATCGCAGTTGATGTCGATGAGATTGAGGAATAACAGATGAATAAAATATTATAATGCCGGCCGGAGCGTGTTCTCAGGGATTGTCATGTGATTGCAACTGGACACCTCCGCTTACGTCCTCCCGGAACCGGCACTTTTAATATATTACTTCATTTGTAAAATGTCACTTGAAAAAGTTTGAGTCAGGTGTTTAAGGAAATAAGAAAGGATATGTCAGATTATCTGTGCTTAATGCAGACGGGAACTGACATTAACGGGAAGAGAATGACAATAACAGATCTGTATCCCGGAATGAGTATAAGCAATGCGGCGTCTTCAGCACCTGAAGGCGCTGTTTTATTACGTCTTCATCCGGGAGTGTATAAAGAGAAGGTTTTTATAAGACGTGACGGAGTGACTGTGGAAGGGACCGGATCTTCAGCTGATGATGTGAAGATCGAATGGGGTGACTATGCCTATGAGATAATGCCTGACGGTATTAAGCGCGGAACTTTCAGATCATATACTTTTTTTATAAAGGGAAACGGAAACAGCCTTAAGAATCTGACCATAGAAAATACTTCTTTTCCGGGGGATGCTGCGGGACAGGCGATAGCACTTTTTGCAGAGGGTGATATTGAGGCGCAAGGAGTGGTGCTTGAAAGCTTCCAGGATACTCTATTTACAGGACCGCTGCCATATAAAGAAAAGGAGCCCGGAGGATTCAGGGGGCCTACGGAATCTGATGAGAGGATCCCATGTATTCAGCATTACAAAAAATGCAGTATCAGCGGAGATGTTGATTTTATCTTCGGAAGTGCGACCTGTCTTTTCGAAGACTGCGACATCATATCTAGAAACAGATATGCATATGCATGTACAGATAATGCAGGATACTCAGCCAATCCTGAAAGCAATATAAATAAGACAGAAAAGACGGATTTCAAAGGCAGGCATACAGATGATCCGGAAAGGGTTTACGGATACTGCACCGCAGCTTCAACATATGAAGGACTTGAATACGGATATGTTTTTAAAGACTGCCGATTCCTGAATGACGGATGCCCGGAGAGGAGCGTATACCTCGGAAGACCGTGGAGAGAGCATGCACGCACGGAACTGATCGATTGTTATATTGATGAGCATATCAGGGAAGAAGGATTTAATGACTGGGGCAAGACGGATGCTCATGAAAGTATTTTTTATGCTGAATGTGATTCGTCGGGGCCGGGCGCTTCCGGAAAGAGGGCCTCTTTTGTGAAAAAAATGTCCCGCGAAGAGGCGGAATATCACTACGGGGAAATAAGTAAAAAAGTATCGAAAAAAGTTTAAAAAATCATCATGTAAGGGCTTTCATAATTTCTGATGATATGCTATTATAATTTCCGATGTAAGCGTTTTATTGTCTTACATGACATAAAACTGTTGATAAACGAAAGCGAGGCATAAATTGGAACTCAGAACAGCATCATCACCCAGAGATATGAAGTATTACACCACAGAGCGTCTTAGAGAGGAATTTTTCATCGGAGATCTTTTTAAGCCTGATGAGATCAAACTTGTCTACAGTCATATCGATCGTATCATTACCGGTTCGGCGGTTCCCGTAAAAGGATCTCTTCAGCTTACTGCAGGAGAAGAACTTAGAGTTCCTCATTTCTGCGACAGAAGAGAACTCGGTGTTATCAATATCGGCGGAGACGGTACGATTGTTGCCGACGGAAGAAGAATCCATGTTGTATCAAGAGATGGTGCATATATCGGAATGGGCACAAAGGAGATCTCTTTTGAATCAGATGATCCTTCGAATCCCGCAAAATTCTATTTAAATTCAGCACCCGCTCACAGAACCTGTCCCACAGTCCTCATCAAAAGAGACGGAGAAGCAGGGGAGGGCGAGGTTGTCATTAAGCCCGAGAATAAGAAAGAACTCGGTTCAATGGAAGAATCCAATCATCGCGTTATCAATAAATACATTCTTCCCGGACAGGTGGAGAGCTGCCAGCTTGAGATGGGCATGACCTGCCTGCAGCCCGGAAGCGTCTGGAATACAATGCCCTGTCATACACATGACAGACGTATGGAGGTATATCTTTACTTCGATATTCCCGAGGATGCTTTCGTAATGCACTTTATGGGAGAACCTCAGGAAACAAGACATATCATCATGAGAAATGAACAGGCCGTAATTTCTCCCAGCTGGTCTATCCACTCGGGATGCGGTTCCAGAGCATATACATTCATCTGGGGAATGGTCGGAGAAAATCAGGACTTTGATGATATGGACGATGTAAGGAATCAGGATCTGCTTTAATACAGGGAATCATTTTTTTCGCTTCACGATTGAATATAAAACAGATTGTCCATGACAGGAGGAAAAAACATGGCAGGAGTATTGGATAAGTTCAAACTTACAGGCAAGGTTGCATGGATCACGGGTGCATCATACGGACTCGGACTTGCATATGCACAGGCGTATGCTGAGGCAGGTGCCAAGGTTGTTTTTAACGATATAAATCAGGAACTCGTTGACAGAGGTCTTGCAGAGTACAAGAAGCTTGGTATCGATGTTTACGGAGCTGTATGTGATGTTACCAATGAAAAGCAGGTAGCTAAATTCGTAAGTGATGTTGAGAAGAAAGTCGGTCCCATCGATATCCTTGTTAATAATGCAGGTATCATCAAGAGAATCCCCATGACAGAGATGACTCTTAATGAATGGAACGCCGTGATCAATGTTGATCTTACCGGTCCTTTCATCTGTTCCAAGGCCGTTATCCCTTCAATGGTAAAGCGCGGCGGCGGTAAGATAATCAATGCATGTTCAATGATGAGCGAGCTCGGAAGAGAGACTGTATCCGCTTATGCTGCAGCAAAGGGCGGACTTAAGATGCTCACTAAGAATATCTGTTCAGAATATGGTCAGTACAATATTCAGTGCAACGCCATCGGACCCGGATATATCGCAACACCTCAGACCGCGCCTCTTCGTGAACTTCAGGCAGACGGTTCGCTCCATCCCTTCGACAGATTCATCCGTTCAAAGACTCCTGCACAGCGCTGGGGAGAGACAGAAGACCTCATGGGTCTTGCAGTATTCCTTGCATCGCCTGCTTCAGACTTTATCAACGGACAGGTTGTCTATATAGACGGCGGAATCCTTGCTTATATCGGACAGGATCCTTCAAATCTCGATGCTTCCAAGTTCGCACAGCATAAGGATAAGGAAACTCTTAAAAAGACAGGCGCAAAAAAATGTTCCGCAAAGAAGACTGCTGATGTAAAGAAAACAAAGGCTGCAGATAAGAAGTCTTCTGCAAAAAACAGCACCGCCAAGAAGCCTGCTGCAAAGAAAACTTCCCAAAAATAATGTTGATCTTCGGGCCGGATATTAGCTCCGGCCCGGCATAGACATAAATAAGTGACACTTAAAAATTTATGTGATATACTAATATACAAGTAGTGCCGCCAGGCGGTTTTGTATAAAGAGGAGAAATGAAAAATGTTACCTATTCTTGAGACAATCAGTAAGATCGGAATAGTTCCGGTCGTTAAGCTGGACGATGCTAAGGACGCAGCACCTCTTGCAGATGCTCTCTGCAAAGGAGGACTTCCCTGCGCTGAGGTTACATTCAGAACAGCAGCTGCAGCAGAGGCTATTTCAATTATGACAAAGGCTCATCCCGATATGGTTGTCGGAGCAGGAACTGTTCTTACTACCGATCAGGTAGACCAGGCAGTGGAAGCCGGTGCAAAGTTCATTGTAAGCCCCGGACTTAATCCCAAGGTTGTAAAGTACTGTGTTGATAAGAACATCCCTATCACACCCGGTACCAACTCACCTTCAGAGATCGAGACAGCAATCGAGTTCGGACTTGAGGTCGTAAAGTTCTTCCCTGCAGAGCAGAGCGGCGGTATTGCCAAGATCAAGGCAATGGCAGCTCCCTATGTAAATATGAAATTCATGCCTACAGGCGGTATCAATGCTAAGAATCTTATCTCTTATCTTGATTTCCCGAAGGTTATCGCATGTGGCGGATCATGGATGGTTCCCGGTGATCTTATCGCAAACGGCGAATTCGACAAGATTGAGGAACTTACCAGAGAAGCTGTTAAGACCATGCTCGGATTTGAGATCGCTCATGTAGGCGTAAATACCGCTTCTGAAGCTGACGCGGTCAAGGCTGCAGAGCGTTTCGGATTTATCTTCGGAATGCCCGTTAAGAATGGTAACAGTTCAGTATTCGCAGGTTCTGCAGTTGAGTTCATGAAAGAGCCCTATCTCGGAAAGAACGGCCACATCGCTATCAGAACCAATTACATCGAGAGAGCAGTCAATTATCTCAGCACAGTTCTTGGTGTTGAATTTGATGAGTCTTCTGCAAAGAGAGATGCCAAGGGAGCGCTCAAGGCAATCTATATGAAAGAGGAGATCGGCGGATTTGCCGTTCATCTTGTAAATAAATAATTTTAGTTTATACGAGGGTAAAAACAATGGCAAAAGTAATCACTATGGGCGAGATAATGCTCCGCCTTTCAACTCCCAATAACGAGAAGTTCATCCAGGCTGATGAGTTCGACATCAATTACGGCGGCGGTGAGGCTAATGTAGCAGTTTCACTTGCAAACTACGGACATGATGCAGAGTATGTTACTGCACTTCCCGAGAATGAACTCGGCGATTGTGCGGTCGCAGCTCTCAGAAAGTACGGTGTAAAGACCGACAATATCGCAAGATGCGGTGAGAGACTCGGAATCTATTATCTTGAGTCCGGAAGCTCAATGAGACCTTCCAAGGTTGTTTATGACAGAGCTCATTCTTCAATCTCAACCGCTACAGCAGCAGATTTCGATTTTGATAAGATCTTTGAAGGTGCTGACTGGTTCCACTTTACCGGAATCACTCCCGCTGTTTCAGACAGTGCTGCAGTTCTTACCGAGGAAGCTCTCAAGGCTGCCAAGGCACACGGTGTTAAGGTTTCATGTGACCTCAACTTCCGTAAGAAGCTCTGGAGCTCTGAGAAGGCACAGAAGGTCATGAAGAATCTTATGCAGTATGTTGACGTATGTATCGGAAACGAAGAGGATGCAAACCTCGTTCTCGGATACAAGCCCGGAAATACCGATGTTACCAGCGGAGAACTTGAGCTTGCAGGATACAAGAGCATATTTGAGCAGATGGTTGCTGACTATAATTTCGAGTATTGCATCTCATCACTCAGAGTAAGCCACTCAGCTTCCGATAACGGCTGGTCAGCATGTATCTATTCAAGAGACACCAAGGAATTCTATCATTCCAAGGAGTACTCCATCCATCCTATCGTTGACAGAGTCGGTGGAGGAGATTCATTTGCAGGCGGAGTTATCTGTGGTCTTCTTGACGGCAAGGATTTCAAGGCTGCTCTTGAGTTTGGCGTTGCTGCTTCAGCTCTCAAGCATACCATTCCCGGCGATTTCAACCTTGTAACACGTAAAGAGGTTGAGACTCTTGCAGGCGGTGATGCTTCCGGAAGAGTACAGAGATAAGAGTCGATTTGACATATTTTTGTACAGGAAATATAATTTACAGGCCCCTCCGAATAAACGGATGGGCCTGTTTTTGAGGATTGTTTTCTCTTATGAAAAAAGAGATAAGAACACCAAATTTAATAAAGTTTCTTATGCTGGCCGCTTTTGTGGCGATGGTACTCATAATCTTCTTCCAGCAGATCAAGGTTCCGTTTATGCTCGAGGATCTGGATTATGCAAGAAACCTCGTTACGGGAGGACCACTTGAATCATTCGCTGATGTTGAACAGAGCCTGGGATGCATCTATTTCTGGAAGGGCGGAAGCCTTATCGGAGGATTTGTACTTCAGATGATCCTGATGGCAGGCGGATATGTTGCCGATGTATTAAACCTGCTTGTAATGATCGCATGCGCATATCTTATTTTTGCCCCTGCCAAGGCGTCTCATCAGAGGATCTTTTTTAATGTTTACGCATTTCTTCTTCTGATCTGCCTTAATGCCGACTGGAACAATTCCTATTTCAGGCAGTTCGGTGCAGTGAATTTCTTTTATCCTTCACTGCTGATGCTTCTGGTTCTCAAGATCTGTTCAAATATCATCGACGATCCCGAGGAAAACACCAGACTTGGCACGGGAAAGACCATAGTCCTTGCACTTGCCGGATTTGTTGCCGGAGCATGGGCGCCTGCATACGGAGTTATCTGTGCTACAGCTCTCGGCGGTGTGGTATGGGTAAGATCACATCATGAAACAAGACTTAAGTCCACAGGCTTTGTAGTGGCACTGTTTTTCTCAATACTGGGAGTATTCCTTTATCTGGTCTGCCCCGGTAATTATGCCGAAGGCT
Source organism: uncultured Lachnospiraceae bacterium (assembly GCA_946631295.1). Classification (GTDB taxonomy): domain Bacteria; phylum Bacillota; class Clostridia; order Lachnospirales; family Lachnospiraceae; genus AC2028. The sequence continues at coordinate 41,471 of CAMOZY010000004.1, read as the reverse complement.
CCGTTCTTTTTACAGACTATATAAGTGCGGATGTATACCCTTCGGTAGTATTTGCTCTTTTAGTGCTTGCGATTTTCCTCAAGATGGGCGGAAAGCTTAAACCTTCACAGTATCTTATGTGCTGGGTGATGATGGTTAGTGTGGGAGTTTCTCTTCTTTGTGTACTGATCCTTCCCGCATCTCCCAATGGTGCGCTTCTGTGTACCATGATACTGGGCATCGCAACGTTCTGCTCGCTTTTTTATTCGCTTAACAAGATTGTTACAAGATATCGCATCTATGCCTATGTGCTTTGTGCGATAACTCTTTTGTATGATGTATTCGTGATCCTTGAATCACAGCTTGGAGTCGAGTGATGAAGATCTCTTCATTTGACAAGAATATACCTAAGGAATTATTTGCCAAGGTCTGGATGCCTGTAATCAATTCTGTCCTTGTGCTTAATTTCATTCTGAAGTTCTATCAGTTCGGTACCGACCAGGGTAGATTCTCTCTGTCTAACGGACTGGTGGGAGCGGCGCTTTTTGCACTTGTGACGTTGATAACTTCCTATGTTTCGGGATCCAAGAGCGTAGGTTCGTATGTGCGCTTTATGATCCTATACATAGCATTCGTCCCTCATCTGAAAATATCGTATCTGCAGAGGCTGACCGATCTGTCCTATGCTTTTGATATCAGAGATCACAGCTTCAGCGCCAAGTGGGAAGGTTCACTGGTTCTGTGGGCTTCCGACCTGTCTGAGCATCTGAGGATACTGGTTCCAATGATGCTTCTTATGATAGGAGCCACGGTTCATGACAAGTTCCCCAAGTGGTACAAGATCCTCTTTATATGTCTCATAGTTCTTGTGCTTATGGTCTATGTCTTTGAAGGGACCATTAACATGTGCAAGTACGGAATGTCACTTATCATGGTTATGATCATTTCCGACTGCTGGAACAAAATGAGAGTGGAGGAAGAACGAACGCCGCAGATCATGGTGCTGTGGGCGGAGATACTTCTTTTTGCAGCAATGTGGGCAAAGGGAATGACGCTTATAATAGGACACTGATTCATTATCACGGGCCATTAATGGCCCGTGTTTTTCTATTTACGGCTTTTATGATAATATGTATAAAGTTTGTATTACTTGTGAGAGGAGAATTGAAATGAGCGAAGCGGAAGAGAAAGTAACAACCACGGAGAATCAGACTGAGGGTGCTGATCAGGCTGAGGAAGAAAAGAAAGAGCAGACAGGTTTTCTTAAGTATTTCCTCCATGGAATATTATCAACTTATCTGTTCGGTCTGATCATGATGTATGTCGGATCAATGTTTGGAATTTTGATAGTGCAGGTCCCTTTTCGTCTTATAGGACTCATGACGGATGATCATCCTGTTATCGTTACTGCGGCCACGTATCTGGCATTCATTGGGGTATGGGGATTTGTTATCGGATACATACTTCTGTTTAAAAATGACAGTCCATACCTTCACAAGATCTTTGGAAAGATTAACAGAACCGCTGTAATAGCATGGATACTCGGATGTATCATAGTGGGTGGGATGAACCTGCTTTGTATCCTTATGGCTAAGAGTAACGGAGATATATCACTTTATTATGGCAGCTTTGATATCATTCCTCTTGTGTTCCTGTTCGTAGCCGTATTTATCCAGTCAGGAGCGGAGGAGATTCTTTGCCGAGGTTTTATGTACAGAAGGATTGAGAAGACATACTGTCCTGCAGTTGCGATAATATTCAATTCACTATTCTTTACTTTGCTCCATGCAGGTAATCCCGGTGTTACGATACTGTCACTTCTGAATGTTTTTCTGTGTGGAGTATTGTTTTCACTTATCATTCACTATACGGGAAGTATGGCATTTGCTATGGCAGGTCATGCAGGATGGAACTTTTGCCAGAGCATTTTGTTCGGACTTCCAAACAGCGGACAGGTATTCCCTTATTCATTGTTAAAGCTGGATGCCTCAACTGCACGCGACAGTTTCTTTTATAATGTCGGCTTTGGAATAGAGGGAACAACCTTTGCCGTCATCATTCTTGCTGTAGCATGTGTAGCAATAATCATTCTCGGACAGATGAAGACCATAAAAAGACCGGAAAAAACTGAGCCGCTGTTCTGATTATTGAGTCTAAAAAATACAGTAAAAATGCGGGTTTCAGCCCGTAACCCGCATTAAAAAAATAAGCAAGAAAAAACTAAAAAAATAAATATAAAAAGTTGTTGACAAGTCAGTGTAATTCTGATAAATTATCTACTGTTCGCGGAAGTGTTGGAATTGGTAGACAAGCAAGATTAAGGTTCTTGTGGCTGCAAGGTCGTGCGGGTTCAAGTCCCGCCTTCCGCATTCCAAATAGAAAATCCACTTGAGGAAATTCCTCAAGTGGATTTTTCTATTTCGGAACGCCGAGGGCGTTCCGTGATCCCCGCCGGGTTCATATCTCGGGGCACTGGGGAGTGCCCCTCGGTCGGCGCAATTCTGACGTCCACCGGACGTCATGCGCCCCGCCTTCCGCGCAACGGCTCCGTTGAACCCGTGTGGGTTCATATCTCGTGATGCGCATGCGCATCACTCGGTCGGTTCGGCGGGAAAATCAGATAATATCGGTGGGATTATATATAAACGTACCTGTCACTTATTATTTTTGACATAATACATATGGGATGTTAATATAATCAAGAAAGGATGCCACCGGCAACGGCCAGTCCTTCTCGAAAATAGCTAACGAATTAGCCGCTCAAGTTTGCTGACCGGGGCGGCTATTTTCGTGTAATATTATTGCGTCCGATGGTATATCCCAAACCGAACGAAATCGTTATATGAAGGATTAATATTCCTGTCATTGAAGATGCATAAAAATGCGGGTGATACGTACATACTGAAAATAATTAACCAATACATGGCAAGTTTTGAAGAGTTATTTTTTCCCTTTGTGAATAATATATATCTGTAACGATTATTATTTTCTGAAAGGGAAATATACTATGAGAAGACCTAATGAAAGAAAACCTCTGGTAACACATATGTTTACCGCAGATCCTTCCGCTCATGTTTTTGACGGAAAGATCTATATCTATCCTTCACATGACATTGAGCTGGATGTTCCCGACGATGATGACGGAGCACAGTACATGATGGAAGATTATCATGTGCTTTCAATGGATAATCTGGATTCTCCCTGCGTTGATAACGGAGTTGCGATCAATTATAAGGATATTCCCTGGGTTAAGCAGCAGATGTGGGCTCCCGATTGCATTAAAGTAAACGGAAAGTACTATCTCGTTTTTCCTGCAAAGGATCACGAAGGCAAGTTCCGTATAGGTGTTGCAGAGTCAGACAGCCCTGTCGGACCCTTCAAGCCTCAGGAGAATTTCATCGAAGGCAGCTACAGCATCGATCCCGCTGTTCTTGTTGACGATGACGGAAGAATCTACTGCTATAACGGCGGACTCTGGGGCGGACAGCTTGAGATGTGGCAGTCAGGAGAGTTTAATCCCGATGAGCCCAGACCTGAGGGAGAAGTTCCCGCACTCGGACCTCTTTTTGCAGAGTTTAAGCAGGATATGACAGGATTTGTATCTGCTCCTAAGCACATCGAGATCCTTGATGAAAACGGAGATCCCATCAAGGCTTGTGATGAGGACCGCAGATATTTCGAAGATCCCTGGGTTTACAAGTATAACGGAAAGTATTATTTCTCTTATTCTACAGGCACAACCCATTATCTGTGCTATGCAGAGGGAGATAAGCCCGAGGGACCTTTCACTTATAAGGGAAGGATAATGGAGCCTGTTCTCGGATGGACTACCCATCACTCAATCCTTGAGATAGACGGAGAGTGGTACATTTTCTATCATGACTGTGAGCTTTCAAAGGGTATCACTCATGAAAGATGTGTAAAGTACACCAAACTTAATATCTCAGAGGACGGAACCATTGAGACCATTCATCCTTATGATGACTGATCAGGATTGTAAATGATTTATTTGGGCGGCTTTTAGTAATAAAGGCCGTCCATTTTATTTTTCCGCAAGAGGGCGGAAAATAAAGGCTAAAAAACCTTAAAATATTGTTTATATAAGGGTTTTGTTATATAATTAACGTTGATTTTTTTGAAACCGAAAGGAGTATGACCGATATGGCATTACTTGATGATTGGAGAGCACTTGCATATAACGAGAAGACCGACAGAGGTCAGATGCAGAGACTCTGGAGTGACTATTTTGCAAAAGAGAGGGATATCTACGCAGAACTTCTGAAGAATCCCGATGAAGAGGTAAAAGGAACAGTTAAGGATCTTGCCGCTAAGTATGGCATTGATCTTATGTATATGACCGGATTCCTTGATGGAATCAATGACAGCCTTAAGGTTCAGAATCCCATCGAAGAGATGACTGAAGATACAGAGGTTTCTCTTGCGTTCGATAAGGAACTTCTTTACAAGAACATGGTTGGTGCCGGAGCAGACTGGCTCTATAACCTTCCCGAGTGGAATTCCATCTTCGATGAGGCTAAGAGAAAAGAGCTCTATCATGAAGAAAAGATTGCAGGAACCGTTAAGCGCGAAGGCAAGAAGGTATATCCCAACGATCCCTGCCCCTGCGGAAGCGGCAAGAAGTACAAGAAGTGCTGCGGAAAGGCAAAATAATGAAAAAACTTGAAGATTATGTAACAACTATTCCCGATTTTCCTGAGAAGGGTATCATGTTCAGGGACATCACATCGGTTCTTCAGGATGCTGACGGCCTTAAGCTTGCTATCGACACAATGCAGGAACAGATTAAGGATCTTGATTTTGATATTGTCGTAGGGCCCGAATCAAGAGGCTTTATCTTCGGAATGCCCATAGCATACAATCTTCATAAGCCTTTTGTTCTCATCAGAAAAAAGGGAAAGCTTCCCAGAGAAACTGTTGAGAAGACATATGATCTTGAGTACGGCACCGCTACGATCGAGATGCACAAGGATTCGATCAAGCCCGGACAGAAGGTTCTTATTGTCGATGATCTTATCGCAACCGGCGGAACAACCAAGGCCATGATCGAGCTTATCGAAGAGCTTGGCGGCGAGGTTGTAGGCGTTTCCGTGGTTATGGAACTTGCGGGATTAGAGGGACGTAAGAAGATAGGTGATTACAGACTTAATTCCTGTATCATTTATCCCGGAAAGTAATTAAGAAAGCTGCTGCGATGAAGGCAGTGAAAAGGGTTGCTGTCTGATGCTGCTTAAAGATTAAGAGTTATGAAGGATATAAGTGATATAAAAGATTGTGCCGTCACCGAAAGGGGCGGCATATGTCAAAATGTAGATTTCACGGATCCTGAGCTCCTTTACAAGGAGCTTACTCTTAATGTCCGCAAATATCATCCCAGTGATGATATCTCCATGATCGAGAAGGCCTATGCTCTTGCCAGCAAAGCGCATGAAGGACAGGTCAGAAAATCAGGTGAACCCTATATAATCCATCCGTTGAATGTTTCAATAATCCTGTCAGAACTTGAAATGGACAAGGAGACCATAGCAGCGGGACTTCTTCATGATGTTCTCGAAGATACCGATGTCTCCGAGATGAAGCTCAGACAGGAATTCGGAGACGAAGTAACGCTTCTTGTATCGGGTGTTACCAAGCTCGAGAGCATACCTCTTACGCATGTTTCGGACAAGACTGAAGAAAGATTTGAGATGCAGGCAGAGAATCTTCGTAAGATGTTCTATGCCATGGCACGTGACATCAGAGTCATAATGATCAAGCTTGCGGACCGCCTTCACAATATGCGTACGCTCCAGTACCAGCCTCCTGCAAGCCAGATACGTATTGCAAGAGAAACTCTGGATATCTACTGTCCGATCGCACAGCGTCTTGGTATCAGCAGGATCAAGGTTGAACTTGACGATCTGTCTCTTAAATATCTCGAGCCCCAGGCGTATAACGACCTGAAGAACGCTATCGCGGAAAAGAAAACAGAGCGTGAAGCTTATATCGAATCCATCGTAAAAGAAGTAAAGGGCTATATAGACGAAGCAGGCATCCATGCCAAGGTTAACGGCAGGGTTAAGCACTTCTTTTCAATTTATAAAAAGATGAAAAACCAGGGCAAGACTCTGGATCAGATATATGATCTCTTTGCGGTAAGGATAATCGTTGATTCCGTAATGGATTGTTATGCAGCTCTCGGAGTCATGCACGAGAATTACAAACCAATCCCCGGCAGATTCAAGGATTATATTGCCATGCCGAAGGAGAACATGTACCAGTCACTGCATACCACTCTCATCGGTAAGGATGGACAGCCTTTTGAGATCCAGATCAGAACCTTTGAGATGCATAAGGCTGCTGAATACGGTATTGCGGCTCACTGGAAATATAAGGAAGTTTCGGACGGAAAGAGTCCTGAGGTCGGAGAAGAAGAGAAGCTGACCTGGCTCAGACAGATCCTTGAGTGGCAGCAGGATATGACCGATAACAGGGAATTCATGAACCTGCTGAAGAATGACCTGGATCTTTTTTCCGATTCGGTTTACTGTTTTACACCGACCGGTGAGGTCAAGAATCTTCCTTCGGGCTCATGTCCTATAGATTTTGCATATGCAATCCATTCCGCTGTCGGAAACCGAATGGTAGGTGCGAGAGTCAACGGAAAGCTGGTTCCCATCGATTACCGTATCAAAAACGGTGACAGAATAGAGATAATCACCAGCGGAAATATAAAGGGGCCCAGTGCTGACTGGCTGAACATAGTCAAGAGCACACAGGCCAAGAATAAGATAAACCAGTGGTTCAAGAACGTATCCAAGGACGACAATATCGCCAAGGGAAAGGATATGCTCCTGAGCTATGCCAAGGCACGCGGAGTTGATATCTATGCGATCATGACTCCGGATTACCAGCAGGATATTGCATCCAAGTACTGTTATCAGGACTGGAGTTCGATACTTGCTGCTGTGGGAAGAGGAGCGCTTAAAGAGGGACAGGTCCTCGGAAGACTTGAAGCTCTTTACGAGAAGGATCATCCCACGATACTTTCCAATGAGGAAGTTATCGCACAGATCGCAGAGAATAATCAGAACGCGCAGGTCAGACATTCACACGGCAATAACGGCGGTATCACCGTCAAGGGAATTACGGATCTGTCCGTAAGATTTTCAAGGTGCTGTTCGCCTGTTCCCGGCGATGAGATAGTCGGATTCGTAACAAGAGGAAGAGGAATATCGATACACAGAACGGACTGTATCAATATCCTTGCACTTCCCTCCGATGAAAGATCGAGACTTATCGAGGCTTCATGGGCACCAGGATCTCTTGATTCACAGAGCGGAAGCTATGAGGTTGAGATCAGGATCTATGCAAATGACAGAAGCGGTCTTCTTGCGGATATTTCAAGGATATTTACAGAGAAGAACATTTCTCTTATCGGAGTCAACACCCGTGTAAATAAGCAGCAGATTGCAACGATCATGCTTACATTCGAAATACACGGAAGGGAAGAACTTGAGTCAATATGCGACAAGATACGTTCTGTTCCCGGTGTGGTTGATATTGAAAGAGCGAGCGGCTGAGGAGATTTATTATGGGAGATATAAAGATCGGCGGAATGGTCATAGGTGCGGTTCAGACCAACTGCTATTTTGTGTACAGAGAAGGCTCGCCTGACTGTATAGTATTTGATGCTCCCGATACCGGAAAAGAAATAGTAAGACGTATCGAAGGCGCAGGATTTCATGTAAGGGCTCTTTTCCTTACACACGGCCATTTTGATCATATCATGGGTGCGCAGGATGTAAGGCTGTCAGCCGGAAGTCTTGCTAATTCAAGAGGAGAGGAAGCTGTTAAGATCTATGCTCCTTCATCGGAAGAAGAAATGCTTTCCGATTCCGGATATAACATGACCGCACAGTTTGGAACTCCCATGACGCTCAGGCCAAATGTCTGGGTGGAGGATGGTCAGGAGATTGAGATAGCCGGAATTAGGATAAAAGTTATTTTCACCCCCGGACATACTCCCGGCAGCGCATCCTATTATATCGAAGAGGCCGGATTCCTCATTTCGGGAGATACGCTTTTTGAAGAATCTGTAGGAAGAACAGATTTTAAGGGCGGAAGCGCTTCTGTTATGGAAAAGAGCATTACGGAAAAGCTCTTTACTCTTCCGGATGAGACCGAAGTTTATCCAGGTCACGGTGGTTCCACTACCATAGGACACGAGAAGAGATACAATCCCTTTTTTGCCTGAATGATACAGGCAGTTCTATCGGTGAAAACATCTTATGACGAGGGATGATAATGGATTTTATCGACAATTACTTACTTGATAATTATGTTCTGGTATTCATGCTGCTCGGCATGCTTGCTTTGTCTGCATATGATGTTTTTCTCAGGAAGGATATGATCTTTGAATTTCGTATGACGATAGTTATGATCTTATTTCTTTCTGTCTTTGACAGTATCGAGGCATATTATGGCAATCTGCCTTATCCTACCCCATGGCGCTTTGCTTTTTCCGCACTCTGTTACAGTCTGCGTCCGATCATAATAATGATGATGGTCTTTATCGTTTATGATAACTCCAGCAGACTGCTTACTATTCCGGCTGCTATAAATGCCATTTTGTCTTTTACGTGTTTTTTTTCCAAAATTGTATTTTACTTTGATGAAGATAATCATTTTCAGAGAGGTCCTCTCGGTTATACCCCATACATTGTCAGTGCTTTTTATTTAGTGGCACTTGTTGTTATTTCAATAAGAGTTGTATCTGATCATTCCATTGAAGAGAGTTTTGTGGTCTTTGTTATGGCCATAGCTGCTGTGGGAACTGCCGCGTTTGGCATGCTTGGATATCAAAATAACACTCTTGTGAATTATACATTCGGTACCTCACTTACGATGTATTATCTGTATACTTATTCGCAGTTTACAAAAAGAGATGCTCTTACCGGACTTCTGAACAGACAATCGTATTACAGCCATCTTGAAAAAAATTCCGATGGCATCTCCGGTGTTATTTCAATAGATATGAATGAGCTTAAATGGCTCAACGACACATACGGGCATGCAGCAGGAGATAAAGGCATTACCGCTGTGTCAAAGTGCTTTAAGGAAAACGTATCGGTCCAGGATAAGGTATACCGTATCGGCGGCGACGAGTTCATGGTTCTTTGCAGTAAAAAAGGAAGCCGGGACATAGCCGGGAGAGTTGAGGCTATGAGAAAAGCTGTTGATGAAGCCGGCTATTCATGTGCGTTCGGTTTTTCGGAAGAAGGAAGCCTTGAAGATATGATCAAAAAAGCCGATGAACTCATGTATGAAGACAAGGCTAAGATAAAGGCGGAAATGGATAAAACCGGAAGAAAGGTCCATTTCAGGGATTGATGATAAAAGAGAGTACTGATGAATAATAAGACTTATGTGTATATAGAACCGGAGAAGTACCTTATGGATGTATTGGCCCTTCTTCGGTCTTTTTATGCGGAAAACGACATTAAACCCGTAGTGCCTGAAAGCAGAGATGATGTTAAGGCTGAAGCCGAAAGTCTGGGTTATTTCTTCAGCGTTAAGGTTTTGAATGACGGAAGTGCTGAAGTGAGCTTCAGGGGAAACACATACAAATATGCAGCCTGTGATCTGTTTAAAAACGCTGCCACAAAAACTGATGATCTTAAAGCTGATGATTTTACCGTTCACAAGAAGGCTCTTTGCAGGAAGCTTTATTCTCTTTTCCGGGAAGATACAGGGCGTGAACTTCCGTGGGGAATGATGAATGGCGTCCGTCCGACAAAGCCTGCATTTGTCTGTGCTTTTGAGGGAAGAGGAAGGCACGAAGCACAGGATTATTACAAATCCGAATACCTTGTTACGGATGAAAAGATTAAGGCCTCCTGGGATATAGCTGTAACGGAACTGAATGTCTTATCACAGAGTGAGCACAGGGAGAAATCTGCTACAGGTGATGTGCGCGGGTATACAGGAGGATATTCTCTTTATATCGGGATACCTTTCTGTCCTACGAGATGCCTGTACTGTTCATTTACCGCTTATCCGCTTTCATCTGTTAAGGACAGAGGCGACGGATATGTGGAAGCACTTATCAGGGAAATGAAGGAGTGCACGGGACTGATCCCGGGAATCGCTCCTGACAGTGTATATATGGGTGGCGGAACGCCTACGGCTCTTTCTGCTGTTCAGCTTGACCGTATAATCTCTGCTGCGGAAGATCTGTATTTTACGGGACCCGGAATTGAATTTACGGTAGAAGCGGGACGTGCGGATTCGATAACGGAAGAAAAATTACGAGTCCTCAGAAAGCACGGAATATCAAGGATTTCTGTAAATCCCCAGACCTTCAACCAGAAGACTCTCGACATTATCGGAAGAAAGGCGGGGGCAGATGATACGGTAAGGGCATTCGAACTGGCAAGGGAACTTGGATTTGACAATATCAACATGGACATCATACTTGGACTTCCGGGAGAAGGAGCAGCCGAGGTGAGTCATACCATGGATGTTATCATGAAGCTTAAGCCTGATTCACTGACTGTTCATTCGCTTGCATTAAAACGTGCATCCGCCATGGGAGAGTGGCTTGAAAAGAACGGTTATTCAGCGATAACAAATACCGAAGAGGTTCAGGAAATTGCAAGATGCGGTGCGGAAAGCATAGGGCTTAAACCGTATTACCTGTACAGACAGAAGGATATGTCCGGAGGATTCGAGAATGTCGGATATTCCCTTCCCGGAAAAGAATGCGTATATAATGTCGCGATGATGGAGGAGGTTCAGAGTATCCTTGGATTCGGGGCAGGAACAATTACCAAGAAGGTTACCGCTTCTGAGGATCGCTTAGGTGCGGGTACCGGTTCCGGCGATATCGCACATAAAAGCCTTGCTGAAATCCTTGCATCCGGCGGATCCATGAATCTTGATATCACAAGATGTGAAAACTTCAAGGATGTTAAGGATTATACGGAAAGAATCCCCGAACTTGTATCAAGAAAAAAGGAACTTTTCGGAAGATGATTTTTTATGACGGCCTCCTGCGGAAATGATTTGTCCGCAGGGGGCCGTTTTCGTTGCAAGAATGCGGTATTTGTGCTATTATTCTATGGATTTTGACGTTTAAAACAATAAATTAAAGAAATAATGTTTCAGGTGACCTTAAAAGGGCATCGAACATACGAAAGAGGTTATCATGGCACTGAATAAAAAACCCGTTACCGGAATGAAGGATATCCTTCCAGAGGAGATGGAGATAAGGGAATATGTCCAGAGAGTTATAAGTGAAACATATGCAGGATACGGTTTTACAAGGATTGAGACTCCCTGCGTTGAGACTATAGAAAATCTGACATCCAAGTCAGGCGGAGATAATGAGAAGCTGATTTTCAGGATCCTTAAGAGAGGTGAAAAGCTTAATCTTGAGACTGCAAGGACCCAGGATGATCTTGTTGATTCCGGCCTCAGATATGATCTTACTGTTCCGCTTGTAAGATATTATTCAAACAATTCATCTGTTCTTCCCGCACCTTTCAAGGCAGTACAGATGGGAAATGTATGGAGAGCTGACAGGCCTCAGAGAGGAAGATTTCGTCAGTTCATGCAGTGTGATATCGATATACTCGGCGAAAGCGATAATCTTGCGGAGATAGAGCTTATACTTGCTACAACCTCAACTCTCGGAAAGCTTGATTTTAAGGGGTTTGAGATAAGGATCAATGACAGAAGACTGCTGAAGGCAATGGCCGGATGGGCAGGTTTTGAAGAGAAGGATTATGATTCTGTTTTCATCACGATAGATAAGCTTGATAAGATCGGAATTGACGGCGTTAAGGCTGAGCTTCTTGAGAACGGATTTGATGCAGCTGTAGTTGATAAGTACACCGAACTTCTTGATAAGGCAACAACTTCTGATGAAGCACTTATCTGCATCAAGGAAACGCTTGGCGATGCACTTCCGGTTGAAGTAAGCGATAATCTCGATACCATAATCTCTTCCGTTGATGCTTCAAAATCGGCAGATTTTAAGATGGTTTTCGATCCTACGCTTGTAAGGGGAATGTCCTACTATACCGGAACCATCTTCGAGATTGCAATGCCTGAGTACGGCGGAAGCTGCGGCGGTGGCGGAAGGTATGATGGAATGGTTGAAAAGTTTACCGGACAGAGCGTTCCCGCATGCGGATTCTCGATAGGCTTTGAAAGAATCATCATGCTCCTGATGGAAAGGGGCTTCAAGGTTCCGGGAAGCGGAAGCGCCAAGGCATATCTTATTGAAAAAGGAATTACCGGTGACAGGCTTCAGGAGATACTTGCCAAGGCAAACGAAGAAAGAAAAACAGGTAAGAAGATCCTTACCGTAAGGATGAACAAGAACAAGAAATTCCAGAAGGAACAGCTTGAAAAAGCCGGATATACAGAATTTGAAGACTTCTATAAGGAGGCACTGAAATGATACAGTCCAGAACACATACATGCGGAGAACTCAGAAGCAGTGATGAGGGAAAGGAAGTAACGCTCTGCGGATGGGTGGAAAATGTCCGTGAGGTAGGAGGAAATCTTTCATTCATCATACTGAGGGATTTTTACGGAACTACCCAGCTTGTTGCAGAGAGTGAGGAAATGGTCGCAAAGTTTAAGGCCATAACCAAGGAGTCCACTGTTCAGGTGACCGGCAATGTAAGGGTCAGAAGCAATAAGAATGACAAGATCCCTACAGGTGATATTGAGGTTGTTCCTTCAGATGTTAAGATCCTCGGAAAGAACAGAAATTCAGAGCTTCCTTTCGAGATAAACAGATCAAAGGAAGCTGATGAAGCTACAAGACTTAAGTACAGATATCTTGATCTCAGAAATCCTGAGGTCAAGAAGAATATAGTCCTCAGATGTAATGTCGTTGCTGCACTCAGAGCAGCAATGATCGAAGAGGGATTCCTTGAGATCACGACGCCCATTCTCACAGCATCATCTCCCGAAGGCGCAAGAGATTACCTTGTACCTGCAAGAAAACATCCGGGAAAGTTCTATGCACTTCCTCAGGCACCCCAGCAGTTTAAGCAGCTCCTTATGACTTCGGGATTCGACCGTTATTTCCAGATCGCCCCTTGCTTCAGAGACGAGGATGCCCGTGGTGACCGTACTCCCGGTGAGTTCTATCAGATGGATATGGAGATGGCATTTGCTACTCAGGACGATGTTCTCGGAGTGCTTGAGAAGGTACTTGTTCCCGTCTTCGAAAAATACGGAATCTATGACCGTATAACTCCCGCACCTTTCAAGAGAATTCCTTTCAGAGAGGCTATGGAGAAATATGGTTCTGATAAGCCTGATCTGAGAATTGACCTTGAGCTTACGGATGTTACCGACGTTCTTGGCGGAATCAATTTTGAGCCTTTCAAGGGACAGTGCATCGAAGCTGTAGTTGTAACAGGATTTAATGCAACAAGAAAGCAGATAGATCAGCTTGTCGCTGACGTTGAAGTTCAGACAGCAAGAAAAACCTGCTGGTTCAGAGTAGATGAAAATGGTGAGATCGTAGGCGGTATTGCAAAGTTCCTTCAGCCCATCAAGGATGAAGTCATCAGTAAGATGAATCTTGAAAAGGGATGCTTCGTAGGACTTGCTGCAGGTCCTAAGGCAGCAGCTCTTAAGACAGCAGGAGTTCTCCGTACCAAGCTTGGTGTGCTTTGTCCGGAGCACATGGATAAGGAACAGTATCAATTCTGCTGGATCGTAGACTTCCCGATGTATGAGATCGGTGAGGAATCCGGAGAGCTTGAGTTCTGCCACAATCCTTTCTCAATGCCTGTAGGCGGACTTGAGACACTTGAAAAAGCAGAAAGAGGAGAGATGGATCCTCTTGATATAATGGCTAATCAGTATGACCTTGTTATCAATGGTTATGAGTCCGCATCAGGTGCGGTAAGAAATCATGATCCCGAGATCATGGTCAAGGCATTCGAACTTGTACGTCTCGGAGAGGCTGAAGTTAAGGCTAAGTTCCCTGCAATGTACAACGCCTTCACCTACGGAGCACCTCCTCACGCAGGAGCAGCACCGGGAGTGGACAGAATGATAATGCTTCTTACAGGCGAAGAATCCATCAGAGAAGTTATTACATTCCCTATGAACAAGAATGCACAGGATGTCATGATGGATGCTCCTTCGGCAGTATCACAGAAGCAACTGGATGAACTCCATTTAAAGTGCGTTCCCGCTGAAGAGTAAGCAGTGGCACGGTTCCTTCGTTCACCGCTTTAATCGGTGAGAACAGGCCTTTTGCAGGATAAATCGCTCTTATGAGAATATATCTTCTGGATGTAGAACAATTACAGGATGAAAAAGCAGGTGAGGCCCTTTCAGGCAGAGCCCGCCTGCTGATAGATGACTACAGGCGCTCCAAGGCTGAGCAGTGTAAGAACAGTTCTTCACAGGGCTCTGCTCTCGGAGTCGGGCTTGCGCTTCAGCTTGCAGCCAGAGGATATGTTGAGGATGTTTCAAGAGCTGCCAAGGGTATTCCGATCGCACTTACTGCTGAGGAAGCAATAAGGATACTGGAAAGAAACGGTGAGGTTATAAAGCTTGCCTACAGTATCGAAAACAGCGGAAAGCCATATCTGGAGCCGGGACTTAAGATACCGGCAGGAGAGCTGGGTATACCGTTCATATCCATCTCACATTCGGGACGATATGTTGTACTGGCACTTTCATATTATGAGATCGGTATTGACATACAGCAGAGAAAAGGCCTTAATACCGAGAAGATTGCAAAAAGGTTTTTTACCGAAAAGGAAGCAAATCTGATCCACAAGGATCCCAATCTTTTCTTTACGATCTGGGCAAGAAAGGAAGCCTGGGGTAAGTGTGAAGGTGGCGGACTGGTTCCCGCGATGCAGAGGGATTTTTCCGATATCAGTAAGGGACTTTCAAGATTCTATATGTGGAGCGAGAACTATTCTCCTGAAGGATATGCGCTCTGTGTATGTGAAAAGCTGTCGTGATCGGATTTTAAGAAATACAGTCAGTTCGTTCGGATGATATTACTTTTAAGAGGTACTTATGAAGACGGTTTTGTCGTGGTTAAAAAACTATAAAAAAGAGGCATTCTTTGCCCCTTTTTTTAAGTTGACCGAAGCCTGCTTCGAACTCTTTGTACCTCTTGTTATGGCGGATATAATCGATAAGGGTATTGCGGGCGGTGATACACGCTACATACTTTTGAAGGGCGGAGTGCTTATTCTTCTTGCCGCTGCAGGACTCATTGTTGCCATCACTGCGCAGTATTTTGCGGCAAAAGCCGCAGTTGGTGTTTCGGGAATGCTCAGAAAGAGCCTCTTTTCCCGTATCATGCAGATGGAAGCTTCCGAGGTTGATAAGAACGGTACATCAACACTCATAACAAGAATGACCTCGGATATCAATCAGGTACAGACCGGCATCAATATGTCACTGCGCCTTCTTCTCAGAAGTCCCATCATTGTTTTCGGTGCAATGATAATGGCATTTACGATCGATGTTCCGTCTGCACTTGTGTTCTGCGTTAGTGTTCCCATCCTTGCATTTGTTGTTATCGGGATAACACGTTTCAGCATTCCGATGTTTTCAGGTGTTCAGAAGCTTCTTGACAAGGTTATGCTTTCGTCCAGGGAGAATCTGACAGGTGTCAGGGTTATTAGGGCATTCAATCTTCAGGATGATGAAAAGAAGGCGTTCACTGAAAAGAATGACCATCTTAAGAATGAACAGATAAGGTCCTCGAATTTTACAGCTCTTACGAATCCCCTGACATTCATAATAGTCAATGCGGCAACGATGTTCCTTATCTACAAGGGTGCGATCAGGGTCAATATCGGTGCGATATCACAGGGTCAGGCAGTTGCCATACTTAATTACATGAGTCAGATACTGGTTGAGCTCCTTAAGCTTACCAATCTGATCGTTACGATCACCAAATCCCTTGCTTCTGCGCAGAGAGTATCTGATGTGCTTTATGGTAAGAACAGTAATGGTAATTCGGAAAGCGCAGACGGACAGCCTCAGAGAGCAATTGATGATACAAAGCAGAGTGAAGAGAAAGCTGTAACCGGAGGAACCGCTTCCAAGACTGCAGACGGATATATAGTTTTTGATAACGTTTCGCTTAAGTATTCATCTGGTTCCGAAGAAGCACTCACCGGGATTTCTTTTTCCGTAAGGAAGGGAATGACTGTCGGTGTTATCGGAGGTACAGGTTCCGGTAAGAGTTCTCTCGTCAATCTTATTCCGGGGATGTATGAGGCAGCTTCCGGTAAGGTCATAGTGATGGGGGAGGACGTATCTAGTACTGATAAGGTTAAGCTTCGTGAAAGGATCGGAGTTGTTCCCCAGAAGGCTGTTCTTTTTAAGGGAAATATCCGCAGCAATATGCAGATAGGCGGCGGAAATGCCACGGATGATGAGATGATCGAATGCCTTAAGAAAGCACAGGCTTATGATTTTGTTTCAGAAAAGGGCGGGCTTGATGCAGAGGTCCTTCAAAACGGAAAGAACTTTTCCGGAGGCCAGAGGCAGCGTCTTACGATTGCAAGGGCACTTGTTAGAAAGCCTGAGATCCTGATACTTGATGATTCGACATCGGCGCTGGACTTCCTTACGGAAAAGAGTATCAGGGAAGAGATAGCAAGGATAGAGGACACGACAGTATTCATCGTTTCACAGAGGGCATCCTCAGTTATGAATGCTGATATGATAATCGTTCTTGATGACGGACGGATAGCCGGAATGGGAACTCATGATGAACTTCTTGCAGGATGTGAGGTTTATGAAGAAATCTATTACTCACAGTTTGAAAGAAAGTCCTGATCTATGCGTAGTTTGAACAGTTACTTATAACCCTTTGAGGTTTATAATATTTTAGGTTTGTGTAAAAAAACAGCAGGAGGAGAAGTAAGAATGAAGGAGTTAATGCTCGGAAATAAGGCTTTTGCGCGTGGACTTTACGAAGCGGGCTGCAGTTTTGTTTCCAGTTATCCCGGCACGCCCAGTACCGAGGTTACGGAAGAGGCCGTAAAGTATGATGAGATCTATTGTGAGTGGGCACCCAATGAGAAGGTGGCAATGGAGGCTGCTTTCGGTGCATCACTTGCGGGCGCACGAAGCTACTGCGGAATGAAGCATGTAGGACTTAATGTTGCTGCAGATCCTCTTTATACCATGTCCTACACAGGTGTAAACGGAGGTATCGTTATCTGCGTTGCCGATGATGCCGGAATGCATTCATCACAGAATGAGCAGGATTCAAGACATCATGCGATCGCATCCAAGGTTCCCATGCTTGAGCCTTCAGATTCAGAAGAAGCTCTTTCCTTTGTTAAGCTTGCATATGATCTTTCCGAAGAATATGACACTCCTGTCATTGTTAAGATGTGTACACGTGTTGCACATTCACAGTCGGTTGTAACTCTTGGAGAAAGGGCCAGGATAGAGCGTAAGCCTTATGAAAAGAACATTCCCAAGAATGTCATGATGCCGGGAAATGCGATCAAAAGACATCCTTTTGTTGAGGAAAGAACCGCAAAGCTCCGCACACTTGCAGAGACGGCTTCTTTTAACAGAGTGGAGATGAGAGATGCATCTGCTTCGGGCAAGCATGTAGGTATCATCACCTGTTCCACAACCTATCAGTATGTAAGGGAAGCATTCGGAAATACCGTATCCGTACTTAAGCTCGGTATGGTCAATCCTCTTCCTGTTGATCTTATTAAGGATTTTGCCTCCAGGGTTGATACCCTTATCGTTGCAGAAGAGCTTGATCCCATCATTGAGACTCACTGCAGAGCACTCGGACTTAACGTCTATGGTAAGGATGTACTTCCCATCTGCGGCGAATTTTCACAGAATCTTCTTAAGAAATATCTTTCTCCCATTGTTACAGGAGAAGAGTACAGCGGCGAGGATGTTACAGCTGTATCAGATGACATTCCGAACAGACCTCCCGTTATGTGTGCAGGCTGCCCTCACAGAGGACTTTTCTATACTCTCAGCAAGAATAAGTGCACCGTACTTGGTGATATCGGATGCTATACTCTCGGAGCAGTCGCACCTCTTTCCGCAATGGATATGACCCTTTGCATGGGCGCATCTGTCAGTGCGATACACGGATTTAACAAAGCAAGTGATGGCGAGAATGCAGGAAAGACTGTTGCAGTTATCGGCGATTCGACCTTCATGCATTCAGGAATGACAGGTCTTGCAAATATTGCCTATAACCAGTCTGATTCAACAGTGATCATTCTTGACAATTCCATTACCGGAATGACAGGACACCAGCAGAATCCTACAACCGGACTTAACATCAAGGGAGATCCCGCAGGAAAGATCGACCTTGAAGCTCTGTGCCGTTCGATGGGATTTGAGCGTGTAAGGGTTGTGGATCCTTATGATCTTAAGGCATGTGATGAGGCTATTAAGGAAGAGCTTGCTGTAAAGGCTCCTTCAGTCATCATTTCAAGAAGACCCTGCGCACTGCTTAAGAATGTAAAGCATAATCCTCCTCTTCGTGTTAACAGGGATAAATGTGTAGGCTGCAAGTCCTGCATGAAGATAGGATGTCCCGCAATCTCCATGAAGGACGGAAAAGCACATATCGACAATACTCTGTGCGTCGGTTGCGGAATCTGTGAGCAGCTTTGCCCGGTGGGAGCATTTGAATCCTGCCAGAAGGAGGATTGAAGATGAGTACAAAGAATGTAATGATCGTAGGCGTAGGAGGCCAGGGTTCACTCCTTGCAAGTAAACTGCTCGGACGTCTCCTGCTTGATGAAGGATATGATGTTAAGGTTTCGGAAGTTCACGGAATGAGCCAGAGAGGCGGAAGTGTTGTTACCTATGTTAGATACGGAGAGCATGTATATTCACCCGTTATCGATAAGGGAGAGGCAGATGTTATCGTATCATTTGAGCTTCTTGAAGCTGCAAGATGGCTTCCTTTCCTTAAGAAGGATGGTCAGATAGTTACCAACATCCAGCAGATAGATCCCATGCCCGTCATCACCGGTGCCATGCAGTATCCTGATGATCTTGTAGAGAAGATGAAGGCTGCAGGAGCAAAGGTTGATGCACTTGACTGTCTTGCACTTGCCGAGGAGGCAGGTTCATCCAAGGCAGTTAATATAGTCCTTATGGGACGCCTTTCACACTATTTTGACATGCCTGAAGAGGCATGGATGAAAGCGATGGAAGCAATTGTTCCCGCCAAGTTCCTTGAAATGAACAAGAAAGCATTTGAACTCGGAAAGAACGCGTGACAGGAATCATATAACCATTATCCGTATAGGGGGTAAAAGATGGAAAGGTATTTTCAGCAGGAAATAGAATGCGCTTCCAGAGAAGAGATCACCAAGATCCAGAATGAGAAGCTCATCGAGCAGGTAAAGCATGTATGGGATAATGTTCCCTATTACCGTAAGAAAATGGAGAAGGCCGGAGTTACTCCCGATGACATCAAGTCCATCGAAGATCTTCATAAGCTTCCCTTTATGTCCAAGGCAGACCTTAGAGAAACATATCCTGACGGTCTTCTCGGTGTGCCTAAGAAGGACGTCGTAAGGATCCATTCCACATCAGGAACCACCGGAAAAAGAGTTATTGCTTATTATTCCAAGGAAGATCTTGATATGTGGGAAACCTGTTGTGCAAGAGCACTTGTTGCGGCAGGAGCTACCAATGAAGATGTAGTGCAGGTTTCATACGGATATGGTCTTTTTACCGGAGGTATGGGAGTTCATGGCGGAAGCCAGAAGGTCGGATGCATGACTGTTCCCATGTCTTCGGGTAATACGGAGCGTCAGATAATGTTTATTCAGGATCTGAATGCGTCTGTTATCTGCTGCACACCTTCATATGCCGCATATCTTGGAGAATCCATGAAGGAGATGGGACTCGGTCCGGATGACATCCCCCTAAAAGCGGGAATATTCGGAGCAGAGGCATGGAGTGAGGAGATGAGAAAGAGCATCGAAGCCACTCTCGGAATCAAAGCATATGATATCTATGGGCTTACAGAACTTTCCGGCCCCGGTGTTGCATATGAGTGCAGTGAACAGCACGGAATGCATATCAACGAAGATCATTTCATTGCAGAGATAATCGATCCCGATACTCTTGAGGTACTTCCCGACGGATCTCAGGGTGAACTTGTTTTCACGGCTATCGACAAGAAAGCATTTCCCATGATGAGATACCGTACCAAGGATATCTGCAGACTTTCCAAGGAGAAGTGCAGCTGCGGAAGAACATTTATCAGAATGGCTAAGCCCATGGGAAGAAGCGATGATATGCTCATCATCCGTGGGGTCAATGTATTCCCTTCACAGATCGAAACTGTACTTCTTGAGCATGGATATCAGGCTAACTATCAGATCATTGTTGACCGTGTCAACAACACCGATACATTCGATATCCAGGTAGAGATGACTCCTGAAATGTTCACCGATAATGTTTCGGATATCACCAAGGCTCAGAATGAACTGATGAGCGGCCTTGTAAATATGCTCGGAATAAAGGCCAAGGTTACACTTGTTGCTCCTCAGTCGATTGCAAGAAGCGAAGGAAAAGCGGTTCGTGTCATTGATAAGAGAAAGATCTGATAAGGAGGTGCCATATGAGCGTAAAACAGATTTCTATCTTTTTGGAAAACAAGCCAGGCAAAATGTGTGAGATGACTGAAGTTCTTGCTGAACGCGGCATCAATATGAGAGGTATTTCTCTTGCGGAGACCGAGGGCTTCGGAATTGTACGTATCATTGTTGATGATGTATATGAAGCTACTACCGTTCTTAAGGACGGCGGATATATCAACAAGCTTACCAGTGTGGTTGTTGCAGAAATCCCTGACATTCCCGGTGGTCTCAGCATGATACTTAAGGTATTTGCCGACGAGAAGATCAATCTTGAATATATGTATGCTCTTTCTGCCGAGAACTCAGGAAATAAAGCATACATGGTTTTCCGTGTAAACGATCACAAGACTGCACAGGCAGCTCTTACAAAAGCAGGTATCCGTGTTGTATCCCAGGATGATATACCTACGCTTTAAAGAAATAAAACAGATGAAAAATAAAGGCAGCAAAAAAACAATGAAAAGGCTTATGGAATATATCGGAAGGTATATTCCGTTAATGGTGCTTGTTCTTATTTTTGCTGCCGTTTCTGTTGCTTTTTCTCTGTATATTCCCGTACTTACCGGAAGGGCCGTGGATCTTCTCAGTGCAGGCGCCGGAAGTATAGATATGCATGCGGTGCTTATTGCTGCGGGCAAGGTCGGTATTGCGGCTCTTATATCTGCCTTTTTCCAGCTTCTTATGAGCAGGCTCGGAAATCACATCACCTTTAATGTTGTACGTGATATAAGAAATGATGCGATGTCCAAGATTCAGGAGCTGTCCATTTCGTATCTGGATTCTCACAGGACCGGAGATATTCTTAGCAGGATGATCACTGATGCGGATACATTCGCAGACGGTTTATTGATGGGATTTACCCAGCTCTTTACGGGACTTATGACCATTATCGGAACTCTTATCTTCATGGTCAGTCTGAATCCGCTGATAGCAGTCCTTGTCGTATGTATAACTCCTTTATCACTTGTTGTTGCAAGGTTCATCGCAACAAGATCACACTCGATGTTCAAGGCGCAGTCTGAAGCAAGGGGAATCCTCACTGAGTTATCCGAAGAGATGATCTCATCCCAGAAAACAGTCAGGATCTTTTCATACGAGGATGAAGCAATAGAGAATTTCAGGCAGGCCGATGACAGGCTTTGTGAAGCATCACTCAAGGCAATCTTTATCTCAAGTCTTACCAATCCCTCAACGAGATTCGTCAATTCATGTGTATATGCACTTGTCGGTATAGGTGGTGCGATTTATGCCATAAACGGCGGAATAACAGTCGGCGGTCTTACCGCATTCCTCGGATATGCAAGCCAGTATACGAAGCCTTTTAACGAGATATCGGGAGTTGTTACAGAGTTCCAGAACGCACTTGTCTGTGCCGGAAGGATATTCGAACTCATCGATGAAAAGAGTGTCATTGCCGAAGCTGCAGAGCCTGTTGCCAAGGACTCAGTAAGCGGAAATGTAGAGATAGACAGCGTGGATTTCAGTTATGTTCCGGACAGACCTCTTATCGAGAATCTGAATGTGGATGTTAAGAGCGGGCAGAGGATTGCGATTGTAGGCCCTACTGGATGCGGAAAGACCACCATCATAAATCTTCTGATGAGATTCTATGAGCCTGATAAAGGATGTATTAAGGTAGACGGAAGGGATATCAGAGAAATCTCAAGAAAGGATCTTCGTAACTGCTACGGAATGGTCCTTCAGGAGACATGGCTTAAATCCGGAACAATAATGGATAATATCCGTATGGGTAAGCCCGGTGCTTCAGATGAAGAGGTTATAGAAGCTGCAAAGGCATCACATGCACATGGATTTATCAAGAGACTTGAAAACGGCTATAACACCGTGATAGGAGAGGATGGAGAAGGGCTGTCACAGGGACAGAAGCAGCTGCTTTGTATTTCAAGAGTAATGCTGGCGCTTCCTCCCATGCTCATTCTTGATGAAGCTACGAGTTCCATAGATACAAGAACTGAACTTAAGATACAGAGTGCATTTGCAAAACTCATGAAGGGACGTACAAGCTTCATCGTAGCCCACAGGCTTTCAACGATCAGAGAAGCCGATCTTATCCTTGTCATGAAGGACGGACATGTTATCGAAACAGGAACCCATGATTCACTGCTTGCATCAAAGGGGTTCTATTACGACCTGTATACTGCACAGTATGCAGACGCGTGACAGAATAAAAAAGGTATTTGAAACCGATGCATCCTGTAACAGGAGATATATATGTATCTGAACAAACTGAAGATTGCTTCAACAATGGCTATATGTAAGATGCTGATCCTGATAGGAGGCATAGTCTGGTTTATAACCATTCTGTTTATGATCTTTACCGTTATCCTGGCTTTTAAAGAGCCTGATAAGGGGTATGTCTATTTTGTGGCCGGGGCAATGGCACTTTTACTCTTCGGAGGTATAGCATCTGCCCTGACATTCCCTCCGATCAGTCTGATGAGGAGAATGTATCGTGCTGAAAAATATAACCGCATTTTTGAAGAAGATACTGACGGAATGGTTTCGTATGAAGTGTTCTCAAGACTTACCGGTTTTTCAGGCAGGAGAGTAAGGGATGATATCCGTATTCTGACCGGGAAGAATATCCTGCGAAATATCACTTACGGATGGGAAGGCGCCATGATCATCATGAAATCCGAGACAGTGGGCGATTTCATCAGTGTAGATTGTCCAAACTGCGGGGCGCAGATTCCGATGAGAGTTAATGGCGGGGCAAGATGCCAGCACTGCGGAACATATATGAGATCGGAATCAGCGGGGGCATGATATGTATATCAATCGTACAAAACTTTTCATTCAGTTAGGTTTATGGTCGATCATAGAGGTCTTTGCCTTTACGGGTATCATTGTTTTTATAGGAACTGCCATTGAATACGGAGATTTAAATACTATCCCGGTGTTTATCCTCTTTACTCTTATAGCTCTTGCTCTGAATCTTAATTACCTGAAAACTATGTTCTATGTTGGAAAACTGAAGGCGATGGAGGATGTATTCAGAGCTGATTCCGACGGATCGGTTCCCGTTAAGGATGTTGCGGGATATCTTCATATGACCCCTGAGAAATTGACACGTCTCAGAAGATATGGGGAAAAAAAGAAAATACTCGTTAATCTTGTTTATGATGCACAGGGTGACAGATTCATCCTGTCTGACAGATTCAGGTCCATGGATCCTGTTAAGGATCGTCCGTTTGTAGGCATGTCATGTCCCGGGTGCGGAGCAAACCTCAAGATAAGAGCAAATACAACAGGCGTATGTCCCTACTGTGACAGACAGGTTACCGCTCCTAATATTGTTGTCAGCTGATTTGACTTCTGAAAAATATCAAATAACCGGAAATATAAAAATGTTCAAGATCAGGTTCTTTTCAATCATACTCTCGATAACACTTATCTTTTCACTTGCATCATGTGCAGGATATGCAGGTGATCTTTCCACAACTTCAGGGATTCAGCAGGATTCTGTGTCGGATACTTACGATAGTTCATCCTGTCCTGAAACAGACCCTGCCCTTTATGTTTCATCCGATCTTGCAAAAGAAAACGTTTATCATATCACACCGCTTGAAAGTAATGAATTTACCGAAGGTACCGTGTTTGCTTCCAGCGGACGGACTGAGGAGGGCTTTTTTTATGTTGCCTGTCATTCCGGCAATCGTGCAAGGAACGAATATTCATGGATCCTTGTAAATGATAAGTGCAGGATCACTGATACGATCAAACTTAAATTGCCTGTAGTTGACAGTGCGGACAGTCTTCTGGATGAAGCCGGTGCCGAATATGAAAGTATCATAGGCTTTGATTATGCAGAATTTAATTATCATGGCAACGGCATTCTTGAATGTTTAATGGATGTGTATTGCTATAATGAGAGCAGGAATCCTGTAACCTATTCCTTTGAGATCACATGGAATAAAAAGGGAGAGTGTGTATTTACGGGACTGCTCCCTGTAGATAAGGAAGCTGTGGCCTGTGTGGATGATTATATTTTTTCGGATGACGATACGCTTCTTATCGTTTACAGGCTTTCTGACGGAACACTTAAAACAGCAATCTTTGATGAGGACAGGACTAATTCTCCCAAAAGCGCACTGATCTCGAGACAGGTAATCGAAGATAGGCCTGTTTTTTCATTGGAAAATGCAATTTCCATGAAGGACGGTATATACATTCTTCATCCCTCAGATGTGGAAGGTACCGGAACTCTCATTGGAAAACTTAATCCTTACACCCTGAACCTGACGGGAGAAAAGGAAATATCCCCCATTGGAGGGAATCAGTACGAATGCCTCGGAATCACAGAGGATGATGAACTTATTTTCGGCAGTCTGTTTGGACTTCAGTACTGCAGTGCAGGCTCGGCCGGAGTGAAATTCATGGATTATATCAACTCGGATCTGCTGATAAGCAGTGCATACAGCATCCTTCCGGTAAACGGATTTGATAAATTCCTCTGCTGTTATTATGACTTTGATAATATTCCCAGACTTGTAGTATGCGACAGACTTGAACGGGACCTGATAGAAGATTCGATCGTTATCACCATGGCATGCATGTCGCTGGATGAAGAATTCCTGAAAAGGATAATGGAATTCAACACTTCGGAATCCGGATGCAGGATTGTGATAAAGGACTATGGCATTTATGACGATGCTGCCGCCAGGCTCAGCGAAGATATCTTCAAGGGAGATATGTGTGATATCGTGTGTCTGGATCATATGTATGACCTCGATATAAGGAGTGCTTCGGATAAGGGAATGCTTGCAGATATAGGATCGCTTATTGACTCCGATCCTGATATGAAGATGAGCGATTTCTGCAGCGGAGTGATCGATTCTGCAAGAATAGACGGAAAACTGTATCAGATAATCCCTCACTTTTCGGTAAGCACCATGATGGGCGGAAGCAGGACTGTTGAAGGGTATGAGAACTGGACCGTGGATGAATTCATTGAATATGCTGATGCCGTCAGGGAAGAAGGCGGCAATGTCTTTGACAGATATATGACATGTTCCGAATTCCTTAATACCCTTATGACTATGAGCGGTGAGGCATGGGTGGATCCTGAGGGATTAACATGTAATTTTGAAGATCCGGCATTTGTATCTCTTTTGAATTATGCTCTTACCCTTTCTGAAGAGATTGATTATTCTGACGATACAATATACGAATATTGGAAATACTATGATCAGACAGTTTATGATGGAGGTATCCGTATAAAACCGGTCTCCATAACTGATCCTGCTTATGCATTATATGCAGGATATTCTGTATTGTTCGACAAACCGGTATTTACGGGCTTTCCTTCACCTGATGGCAACGGATCATATGTAAGTTATTATGATAACTATATACTGAAAGCTGATTCTTCTCTTCAGGATTTGGCATGGAAATTTATGCGTATCCTGCTGCTGCCCGGTGAAGATAGCGATAACAGATATCTTCCGATCAGGGCCTGCGAGCTTGAAGAAAGAGTTGCAAGCTGCGGTGAAGCATTAAAATATGAAAACCCTGACGGTACATATACCGAGTCACGTATGATGTATATGTATGGCGGTGAGATCATTGAAATACCTCTTCTTTCCGAAAAAGAGATAAAAGCCTATACAAATTTCATTCTTTCCGTTGATAAGCCTGCTTTTACGGATGAGGATATAATCTCCATTGTCCTTGAAACTGTTTCTGACGGCAGGGCACACAGAAGGAAGGCAGAGCGTATCGCCTCGGATATCCAGCAGGCAGTCACACTGTATTTTGAAGAAAAATCTGCGTGATTTGACAAAAGCATGGACATTCTGTAATATCATTAACTAAATGTGGAAAAACGCACTATCCTGCACAGGCGGGATGGGTGACGTCCGCAGAATCTGGAACCCGTAATAGGAGGAATAATTTTATCTTTATATGGACAGTCCGGGCCCCATACAGGTTGTAACACTAATAATTCTTATATTCTTATCAGGTTTCTTCTCTTCAGCGGAGACGGCTTTTGTTTCGTGCAATAAGGCACGTATCAGGAGTCTTGCTGATGACGGCGACAAGAAAGCCGCCAGAGTCCTTCGTATCCTCGAAAAAGGTTCAAAACTGCTCAGCACAGTGCTGATAGGCAATAATATCGTCAATCTGACCGCCTCAGCTATTTCCACGATGCTCGCGACAGAGTATTTCGGCATATCCGTAGGTATAATGACGGGTATACTTACTTTTGTCATTCTTATCGTCGGGGAAGTGGTACCCAAGACCTGGGCGACTGTTTCAGCTGACAAGATGGCACTTGCCTACAGCGGTATCATAGAGCTTCTGATGATCATCTTTACTCCGTTCATAATCATTGTTAACGGTGTTGCCAAGGCTATTCTTTTCATAATGAGAATAGATGCCGACGGTAAACCTGATGCCATAACGGAAGATGCAATCAAGACATATGTTGATGTAAGCCATGAGGATGGTGAGATAGAGCCCGAAGAGCGTGATATGATCTATAACCTCTTCGACTTTACGGATCATGTAGCCAAGGACATTATGATCCCCAAGGTGCGCATGGTATGTATTGATGTTGATAATACCTATGATGAAGTACTTGCCGTCTTTAAGGAGTGCATGTACACCAGACTTCCCGTTTACGACGAGGAGAGGGAGAACATAATCGGTGTCGTTAATATGAAGGAATTCATAGGTCTAGAGGATCATGAGAACTTCAAGGTGCGTGATATCATGCGTGAAGCACTCTTTACACATGAATTCAAAAAGACACAGGACCTGCTCGCACAGATGCGTAAGGAAACCTCCAATATCGTATTTGTCCTAAGCGAATACGGAACCATGGAGGGGATGATCACTCTTGAGGACCTTCTTGAAGAGATAGTCGGTGAGATCAGGGATGAGTTCGATGAGGATGAAAAAGAGCTCATCCGTAAAAAAGAAGACGGAAAATACATCGTTGAGGGTGCTCTCAGCATAGATGATTTCAATGAAGCTGTAGGAACATCCCTTGCCAGTGAAGAATATGATTCAATGGGTGGTATAATAATCGAACGTCTCGATCATATGCCTGAAGATGGTGAAGAAGTCACTCTTGAGGATGGAACCACGCTTAAGGTTCTGGGAATGGATCAGAACCGTATCGAAGAAGTTGAGGTTACGCTGTCGGAATCAGCACTTGAAGAGATTGCCAAGAAGGCTGAATCGGAATCTGCTTCTGATGAGAATGCCGAAACTGAATCGGAAGCCAAAGTTTCAACACTTACTTGCCAAGATTAGGCGTTTATGCTATTATCTACAAGGTTATTTGAAGTTTTACCAATATATAGTAAATAACACGAATGTGTGTATTTAGGAGGATTTTATGAAGCATATTAAGACTATTGAGACCAGAGATCTTAAGGAATCTGCAGTTAAGGGTGGATGTGGCGAGTGCCAGACCTCCTGCCAGTCTGCATGTAAGACTTCCTGCACCGTAGGCAACCAGTCCTGCGAGCAGCTTAAGAAGTAATGTATTAAATATCAGCCGGGCTGTGTCCCGGATAAATGGAGCAGTGTCTGGAAGACACTGCTTCTTTATTGTAAAGAGTTCTTTTGCAAGGAGTTTTTATGATCCATCAGTTTAGAAGTGAAGGCTATAATATTGTTCTCGATGTCAACAGCGGTTCCGTCCATGTGGTTGATGATCTTGTCTATGATCTGGTCAAGGTCGTAGAGCCCATTTACGAGGGCGGAGTTACCGATGTGGATACCATGAAGGCAGCTGTCAATGTTGCCGGAGATATGACCGCATCCGAAGAGGAAGTCGACGAAGCTGTTGAAGAGATAATGGAACTTGCCAAGGCAGGCAAACTCTATTCAAAGGATGTTTATGAGCCTTATATCGACAAGTTCAAGGAAAGAGGTGCTTACGTCAAGGCACTCTGTCTTCATATTGCACATGACTGTAACCTTGCCTGCAAGTACTGTTTTGCAAGCGAAGGAGAATATAACGGTGCACGCGGTCTTATGTCTGCCGAAGTCGGCAAAAAGGCTATAGATTTCCTTGTAAGAGAATCAGGTTCCCATGTGAATCTTGAGGTTGATTTTTTTGGCGGAGAGCCCACCCTTAATTTCGATGTAGTTAAGGAAATCGTACGTTACGGAAGAAGCCTTGAAGCAGAACACAACAAGAAATTCCGTTTTACTCTTACTACAAACGGTGTCCTTCTTAATGACGATATACAGGAATTTGCCAATAAGGAAATGAGCAACATGGTCCTTTCCATAGACGGACGTAAGGAGGTCAATGACCGCATGCGTCCCACAAGAGGAGGACAGGGAAGCTATGATACCATAATCCCCAAGTTCATCAAGGCTGCAGAATCCAGAAATCAGATGAACTATTACGTAAGGGGCACTTATACGAAGTTCAATAAGGACTTTTCAGAAGATGTTCTTCATCTTGCAGATCTCGGATTTGAGCAGATCTCTGTTGAGCCTGTTGTTGCACAGCCTACTGACGATTATGCCCTTTCCATGGAGGATGTTCCTTTCCTTAAGGATCAGTATGATAAGCTCGCACACGAGATGATCCTTCGCAGAAAGGACGGAAGACCATTCAATTTCTTCCACTTTATGATCGATCTTTCCGGCGGCCCCTGTGTCTATAAGAGATTGTCAGGATGCGGTGCCGGATGTGAATACATGGCAGTTACTCCCTGGGGAGACCTCTATCCCTGCCATCAGTTCGTCGGAAATGAGAAATTCCTCATGGGAAATGTGGATGAGGGAGTCAAAAAGCCGGAGATCAGGGAGAAATTTGCTTCATGTAATGTCTATTCCAAGCCCGGATGCAAGGACTGCTTTGCAAAATTCTACTGCAGTGGCGGTTGTGCGGCCAATTCCTATAATTTCCACGGAGATATTACCAGCTCCTATGAGGTCGGCTGTGAACTCCAGAAGAAGAGAGTTGAATGTGCGATCATGCTCAAGGTGGCGGAAGCCATGGAAGACAGCAGTAAAAAAGAGTCTCAAGATTGATTTTTCTTGTGATAGGTAGTAGTATTTTTCTGTTCGGTTTTTAAGTACTTATATTTGAAAGGAAATTTTAAGTCATGAAAAAAAGTAAGGCTTTTGCCATTATCCTGGTAGTGCTGCTCCTGACACTCGGACTGGGCTATATGGATATATGGGGCTACGACGGAAACGGCACCGGAAATGCATCGGATATCAAGCTCGGACTTGATCTTGCAGGAGGTGTCAGCATCACATATCAGGTAGTCGGAGAGGAGAATCCTTCCGAAACCGATATGGCAGATACCATTTACAAGCTCCAGCAGAGAGTTGCGAATTACTCCACTGAAGCTCAGGTATACCAGGAGGGTTCGAACCGTATAGCAATTGAGATCCCCGGTGTTACCGATGCGGAGGAGATCCTTGCACAGCTCGGCCGTCCCGGCGCTCTCTATTTCATCAGCGAAACTGATGCATCCGGCAATGCCAACTATTCATACAATACCGTTATGAACGAAGACGGTACCTATGGTCAGAAATATACCCTTAATAAGTCTATTGAGGAACTTATTGCTGACGGTTCCGTATGTATCACAGGTACGGATGTTTCCGATGCAAGAGCCGTATCCCAGTCAGACAGCATGCAGAATATGGAATATGCGGTTTCACTTGCTCTTACTCCAGAAGGTTCAACCAAATTTGCAGAAGCTAC
This sequence comes from uncultured Lachnospiraceae bacterium, assembly GCA_946631295.1. GTDB lineage: Bacteria > Bacillota > Clostridia > Lachnospirales > Lachnospiraceae > AC2028. Next base: position 11,114 of record CAMOZY010000004.1, on the reverse strand, counting down.
CCAGAAAGCTGTTTCAAACGGACATCAGACCATCGGTATCTATTATGACGGAGAGTTCGTAAGCGTTCCCAGGGTTAACGATGTAATTGCAAACGGATCTGCATCGATTTCCGGAAGCTTTACTTACGAAGAAGCAGAGAATCTTGCCTCCACCATCAGAATCGGTGGACTTTCACTTGAACTTGAAGAACTCCACTCCAAGGTTGTCGGAGCTCAGCTTGGTATAGATGCAATCAATACTTCACTGAAGGCAGGTGCTATCGGCCTTGCAGTAGTTGCAGCATTCATGATCATCGTATACTTCATTCCCGGACTTGCTTCAGCAATTGCGCTTTGCTTCTATGTAGCACTTATCGTCCTTCTTCTTATCGGATTTAATGATGTCCTGACTCTTACCCTTCCCGGTATTGCAGGTATCATCCTTTCAATAGGTATGGCAGTTGATGCCAACGTTGTCGTCTTCGCACGTATCAGAGAAGAACTTGGAAAGGGAGACAGTGTAGAGAGCGCTATCAACACCGGTTATGCCAAGGCTCTTTCTGCAATCATCGACGGTAACGTTACAACCCTTATCGCCGCTTTCGTTCTCATGATCCTCGGACCTTCAAATGTTAAGGGCTTCGCTCAGACACTGGCACTTGGTATCGTGGTTTCAATGTTTACCGCACTCTTTGTTACCAAGTGGCTCATGAAGGCATTCTATGCACTTGGTCTTAAGTCTGTTTCTCTTTACGGAAGGGGCAAGGATAAGAAGGCAGTTGACTTCCTCAGCAAGAAGGGAATCTTCATTGCACTTTCAGTGATCGTCATCATTGCCGGATTCGTATTCATGGGAATCAATGGATCTCAGGGTAAGGGAGCACTTAACTACTCTCTTGACTTCGTAGGCGGAACTGCAACAACAGTTGATTTCAATGAAAGCTATACACTCCAGCAGCTTAACGATACCGTTGTTCCCAAAATCGAGGCTGTAACCGGAAGCACTGTTCAGGTTCAGACAGTACAGAATTCAAACGAGGTTATCTTCAAGACATCAACACTTCCTTCAGAGATCAGAAGTGCTCTTGAGAATATGTTCGTAAGCGAGTTCGCAGTAAATCCTACAAGCATCACCACAGAGACTATTTCATCAACCATCTCAAATGAGATGAAGAGAGATACCATCATCGCAGTTATCGTTGCAATCGTCTGCATGCTGATCTACATCAGGATCAGATTCAAGGATATCCGCTTCGGCGTTTCATCCGTACTTGCACTTATGCACGACGTTCTCGTAGTACTTGCATTCTATGCTGCAGCAAGGGTATCTGTAAGCAACACCTTCGTTGCCTGTATGCTTACAATAGTCGGTTATTCGATCAATGCTACTATCGTTATTTTCGACCGTGTCAGGGAGAATATGGCTAACGCGGGAAGAACAGATATCATTCCTATCGTTAATAAGAGCGTAACACAGACACTTTCAAGAAGTATCTTTACATCCCTTACCACATTCGTAATGGTTGCACTGCTTTACTTCTTCGGAGTATCGAGCATCAAGGACTTCGCTCTTCCTCTTATGGTCGGTATCGGATGCGGATGCTATTCATCAGTATGCCTTGCAGGTGCATTCTGGGTGATTCTTTCCAAGAAGTTCCCTGCAAAGGAAAAGAAAGCCTGAAACTATTGATCTGAGCAGATCATAGAGTTTAATGAACGGACGGTTCCCGAAATTCACTTTGTGAAATAAGGAACCGTCTTTTTATATCAGAGGTTTGAACATGGACAGATGGCTTGAGATAAGAAAGGGCGGAGATTTCATCAAATGGGGAGAAGAGCTGGGAATAGATCCTCTCCTTGCCCGTATTATAAGAAACCGCGGTGCGGAAAATATTGAAGATGCAAGAAAATATCTTGAAGGCGGAAAAGAGCTGTTTCATGATCCGTTCCTTCTTCCTGATATGGAGAAAGCAGTTGCAGAACTTATATCAGCAATAGATGGCGGTGAAAAGATCCGCATCATCGGGGATTATGATGTTGACGGGGTTACTTCGACCTACATCCTCGTAAAGTGTATAGAAGCAGCAGGAGGCATCGTTTCCTATGCCATACCTCACAGACTTAAGGACGGCTACGGAATAAACGATGATCTTGTGAGAGAATGTGCTGAAGACGGAATAGATCTTATCATCACATGTGATAACGGTATAGCGGCTGCTTCACAGATTGCCCTTGCATATGAACTCTCTATAAAGGTTATTGTTACGGATCATCATCAGGTTCATTTTTTGGATGACGGTAACGGTAACAGAAATGAAATCCTTCCTGTCTGCGAAGCTGTGGTTGATCCTCACAGGGAGGGAAGTGCATATCCTTACAAGGGAATATGCGGTGCAATGGTCGCATATAAGTTCATGTCTGCACTTTTGGATAGATATCCTTCGCAAGCGTTGAAAAACGCCCTTGAGGAATGCATTCAGTTTGCTGCACTTGGCACTGCCTGTGATGTCATGGATCTTTGTGATGAGAACAGGGTAATGGTGCGGGAAGGCATCAGGCAGATGGAAAGTACCAAAAACAGCGGTATCAGGGCTCTTATGAACGCCAACAGACTTGATGGAACCCATCTGTCCGCGTATTCTCTTTCCTTTGTCATAGGACCATGCATAAACTCTACTGGAAGACTTGAAAGTGCGGGTGAATCTGTCAATCTGCTTCTTTCGGAAGATTATGATAAGTGTCTTGCTGATGCTCTTCGCATAAGAGAACTTAATGATTCACGGAAGAATATGACTGTTACAGGCACCAAAAAAGCTGTTTCCATGATAGAATCCGAAAACATGCTGTCCGAAAAAGTGCTGGTCATCTATCTTCCGGAGCTCCATGAAAGTATTGCCGGACTTGTTGCAGGCAAAATCAAGGAAAGCTATAACCGGCCTGTTCTGGTCGTGACAAGAGGAGAGGAAGGCCTTAAGGGTTCAGGCAGGTCCATACCCGCATATAATATGTTCGAGAAAATGTCCGAGGTTAAGGAACTTTTTACCAAGTTTGGAGGTCATGCAATGGCTGCGGGCTTTTCTCTTGAAGAAAGCAATCTTTCTGAACTCAGGAGAAGGCTTAATGAAAACGCAGGACTGCAGGATGAGGATCTTTACAGGGAAGTGAGATTTGATGCCCGTGTTCCTCTTGAATATGCAACTGTAAGGCTGGTCAAAGATCTTGAAAAGCTGGAGCCTGTGGGTGCAGGCAATCCGGGAGCTTTGTTTGCAACAACCGTTACCATTAAGGGCATATCCCGTATGGGAAAAGAAAAACAATACGGAAATCTCACAGCTGTAAGTTCAGGAAGAAGCTTTAAGGTGACATATTTTGGCGATATGGATGCTCTGGATAAGTATATTGACACAAAATTCGGCCCCGGAACGGCCGAAAAAGTTTACTCCGGAATCGGAAAAATCGATCTGGATATATGTTATGAGTTAAATCTTAACGTTTACAAAGGAAACGAATACATAGACTACAGGCTCAGATATTACCGATAATACGGGATTTTCACGGAAACTGAAAATTAGTTTATAGTTTCTTAATTCTTTTTATTTTTTTATCAGAGTTCGGACACATTTATGACACATTTTTATTTTATAGTCATATCAAGATAACTAATAAGAGTTAGTTATTCTCCCCCCTCATAAGAAACGGAAAAGAGCTGCGGATTCGTCCGGAGCTCTTTTTCGTTGTCTTAATATGCAGAGGGCGAACAGCAAAATATATGATATAATCTGTTGTATGGAAAAAGGCTCAAAATATGCTGACGTGATCATAGATGTCAGTATTGATAAATTAGACAGACCATTCAGTTACCGGATACCGGAGAGGCTATCCGGTATTATTTGCGCAGGGAGCAGAGTCAGGATCCCTTTTGGTGCGGGAAATACCGAAAAGAAGGGATATGTCACCGCATTAAGGGACACTGTGGATCTGGAAGAGGATAAAATAAAGGATATCCTCGGGATAGTTGAGGGCAGTGTCACCGCACAGGATGTCAGCTTTGAAATTGCTTCCTACATCAGGGAAACCTACGGCGGAACCCTGTCACAGGCTCTTAAGGTCGTTATTCCGGCCAAGGCCAAGGCTAAGCCCATTGAGCTTAAGACACTTGTCAGGAAGATGGAGCGTGAACAGATACTTGCCCTTGCAGATGAAGCATTTCGCAGAAAACAGACTGCAAAGGAAAAGGTCCTGAGGGCACTTGCTGAAAATGAAAGGATCCCCAACAGCTGGATCACCGGCAAGCTTGGCGTAAGCTCCCAGACCGTTGCATCCGTTGTTAAGAGCGGTGCCGCATATCTTGAAACGTCCTCGGAATACAGAAAGCCTGCCATTGCAGATATCAGAGAATCAGAACCTGTATCGCTTAATGACGGTCAGAACAGGATCGTATCATCCATTTGCTCTGATCTTGATGCAGGTCTCAGAGGTACATATCTGATACACGGGGTTACCGGCAGCGGAAAGACGGAAGTTTACCTGCGTCTTGCACAGAAAACCCTCCTCATGGGAAAACAGGTCATATTCCTTATCCCTGAGATAGCATTGACATATCAGACTCTTGCAAGATTTTACGGGAAGTTCGGTGACAGAGTCAGTGTACTGAATTCTTCAATGACTCCGGGCGAAAGGTTTGATCAGTGTGAAAGAGCAAAGAACGGAGATATTGATATAATAATCGGTCCTCGTTCTGCACTTTTTACTCCTTTTCCGAATACGGGGCTTGTTATCATGGATGAAGAGCATGAGGCAAGTTATAAATCAGAGAGTACGCCCAAATATCATGCCAGAGAGGTCGCAAAGAAGATATGTGAGATATCGGGCGCATCCCTCGTCATGGGTTCGGCAACGCCTTCGCTTGAAAGCTATACGGCAGCACTTTCGGGGGAGATAAAGCTCTTTGAACTGAATGAAAGAGCCGGCGGAGGTGAGCTTGCTCAGACTGAGATCATAGATCTGAGAAAGGAATTATCTTTGGGAAACAGATCTATGTTTTCAAGGCGCCTTAAAGCTCTTATGGATGAAAAGATATCCAAAGGCGAGCAGATCATGCTCTTTCTTAACAGAAGGGGGTTCTCGGGACAGATATCGTGCAGGGAATGCGGCAAGGTTATGATGTGTCCTCACTGCGAGGTTCCCATGTCACTCCATTCAGGTTCAAGACTCATATGCCATTATTGCGGTGAAGTTACTGAAAAACCTGATACATGTCCTTCGTGCGGATCAAAGTATCTGGCTGCGATAAAAGCAGGTACGGAGCAGGTTGAGGATCGCATACGTAAAATGTATCCCGATGTGAAGACTCTTAGAATGGACAAGGATACAACCTCCGAAAAGGGAGCGTATGACAGGATACTGTCTTCTTTTTCAAACGGAGAGGCCCAGATACTTATCGGAACACAGATGATTGTTAAGGGGCATGATTTCCCCAATGTAACGCTTGTCGGAATACTGGTTGCTGATCTTTCACTCGGAGTTCCTGATTACAGGGCATCGGAAAGAACCTTCCAACTCATTGCGCAGGCTGCGGGAAGAGCGGGAAGAGGAGTCAAGCCGGGAAATGCCGTGATACAGACATACCAGCCGGATTCATATGCAATAGTATGTGCAGCACAGCAGGATTACGGGAAATTCTACGAAGAGGAAATGGCATACAGGGAGTCAGCAGGTTATCCGCCCGCAACGCACCTTCTGGCGCTCCAGCTATTTGGCCAGGATGAAAAGAAGACCTCACTTCTTGCCAGTGATCTGCGTGATGTGATAAAGTCATACGGAGCGAAAAAAGTACTCGGTCCTGCACCTGCGAATATCGCAAAGGTCAAGGACTACTACAGATATGTTATTTATATAAAAAGCCCGGAAGTTTCAGAACTTACCGGAATCCGCACTGTCAGCGAGGAATACCTCGAAAATGCGGATATGAACGGAATGTTTGTACAGTTCGATCTTGATCCGGTAAATCAGATTTAAGGAGATTGTTATGGCACTCAGAAACATAAGAGAATTCGGAGATCCCGTTCTTAACAAGGTCTGTCTTGAGGTTAAGGAGATGACAGACAGAAATAAGGAACTTATCGCGGATATGTTCGAGACTATGTATGATGCGAACGGTGTAGGACTTGCAGCACCTCAGGTTGGAGTTCTTAAAAGGATTGTCGTCATTGACACTACAGGGGAGGATCCTCTTGTTCTCATCAATCCCAGGATCACTGAAACAGACGGCGAACAGACAGGCTACGAAGGATGCTTAAGTCTTCCCGGTAAAACAGGTATAGTAACAAGACCCAATCATGTAAAATGTGAAGCTCTCGATAAGGACATGAATCCTATTGAAGTCGAAGGAGAAGGCCTTCTTGCGAGGGCCATCTGTCACGAACTTGAGCATCTTGACGGACATCTCTATACAGAACATCTTGAGGGTGAACTGATGGATACCGAATCCCTTATGGATGATGAAGAAGATGAGGAATCAGAAGAGGAATAAGACAAGATGAAGATCCTTTTTATGGGAACTCCGGATTTTGCTGCCGGAAGCCTTAAAAGTCTTATAAATGCAGGATATGAGATAAGTGCCGTGGTAACACAGCCGGACAGACCAAAAGGGCGCAGCGGAAAGCCCGTGTTTTCACCTGTCAAGGAAGTGGCCGTAGAGGCAGGTATTCCCGTGCTTCAGCCCGAAAGGATAAAAAGACCTGAAGAAACTGCCAGACTGCTCGAATATCCCGCAGATATCTATGTCATAGCTGCTTTTGGTCAGATCCTGTCAAAAGAGATACTCGATCAGCCAAAGTATGGATGCATAAATGTTCATGCTTCGCTTCTTCCTAAGTACCGCGGTGCATCACCCATTCAGAGGGTTATCCTTGACGGTGAAAAGAAGACCGGCATTACTATCATGCAGATGAACGAAGGGCTCGATACGGGGGATATCCTGTACAGTAAGAGCCTTGATCTTGCAGATGATGAGACCTTTGAGACTCTTCATGACAGACTGATGGATCTTGGCGGAGAGGCGCTTGTTGAAGCACTCCCGCTTATTGAAGAAGGAAAGATAACTCCAGTAAAACAGGACGATTCATTAAGCTGTTATGCCCCTTTGATCAAAAAGGAGGATGGACTTATTGACTGGAAGAATCCTTCAGACAGAATATATTCACAGGTCAGAGCGTTCAATCCCTGGCCTGGTGCCTACACATATATAAGCGGCAAAATACTGAAGATCTGGGATGCGGTTCCTGTGCAGGCTTCCGGCAAGGCGGGAGATGTGATAGCTGTTGACAAGTCCTCTTTTACGGTTGCGTGCGGTGATGGAGCAATGAAGATCCTTGCACTTCAGCCTGAGGGCAAAAAGAAAATGGAAACATCCGCATTTCTTCTCGGAAACAAGACTGAGATCGGAGAACATCTGGGATAAACTATGGATAATATCAGAGGGATTGCCCTGGATGCACTGATGGAAGCTGAAAGTTCCTCTTTTCCTTCAGGTAAGCTGATCGCAAATGTTCTTAACAAATATGATTATCTGGACCAGCGTGATAAAGCGTTCATCAAGCTCCTTTTTGAAGGAACTGTAGAGCGCCGTATTACGCTGGACTTTATTTTGGATAAAAAGTCTTCCGTAAAGACTAAGAAGATGAAGCCGGTTATAAGAAACATCCTCAGAATGGGGCTTTATCAGCTTCTTTTTACGGATGCACCTGCATATGCGGTTTGCAAGGAATCGGTTAACCTTGCCGGAAAAAGAGGATTTAAGGGGCTGGGAGGATTTGTAAACGGGGTTCTCAGAAATATCGCAAGAGAAATTGAAGGACTTGATCAGGCAGAAAATGAAAGATATCTTGCATTTTTACCTGAAACTACAGACGGAAATGACGTAAAAATCTTAAGTCTGAAGTACTCAATGCCTGAATTTATCGTTGGCATTTTCAAAAATGAGTATGGAACCAGATGTGAAAGCATACTTGATGCCCTTATGAAAACCAGGGATGTTTCCCTAAGATTCAGAAGTGATCTTTCTGAAGATGAGATTAGGAAAGCCGCAGATGATATAAAGGGTGCAGGCGTTACTCTCAGACAGAGTGCAGATATTCCCTATGTTTACCACGCTCATGGAACCGGCGATATAAGAAGACTTCCTGGTTACGAAGAGGGACTTTTCATTATTCAGGATGTAAGCTCCTGCAAAGCTGTTCTTGCTCTTGGTGTGCAGAAAGGAGATAAGATACTTGACTGCTGCGCGGCACCGGGAGGCAAGACAATACTTGCTTCAGAACTGACAGGACCTGAAGGATCAGTAACGTCCTGTGATGTATCTGAAAGTAAAACTGATCTGATCGGTGAAAACATCTCAAGGCTTCATTTAGATAATGTAAAGGTTCTTGTAAGGGATGCTTCTGTTTATGTTCCTGAGGACAGGGAAAAATATGACTGTGTGATCCTTGATGTTCCCTGCAGCGGACTTGGTGTCATCGGTAAGAAAAGGGATATCAAATATAACCTTTCCGAAGAAGGCCTGAATTCACTGACAGAGCTTCAGAAGAAAATAATAGACGGCTGTGTTCCCTATGTCCGTAAGGGTGGAAAACTGCTTTATTCCACCTGTACGATCAGACGGGCCGAGAACGAAGAGCAGGTGTTATATATAACCAATAACTATGGTTTTGAAATAGAAGAAGGTCCGGTTCAGCTCCTTCCGGATGATTCAGAGCAGGATGGCTTCTTTTACTGCGTTCTTAAGAAGAAATAACATGAGAGATATCAAATCACTTACAATAGAAGAACTGAGATCAGAACTGTCCGGAATGGGAGAGAAACCCTTCAGGGCTGCCCAGATCTATAAATGGCTTCACGTAAAGCTGGTCAGTTCTTTTGATGAGATGACTGATCTTTCGGTTTCATTACGTGAGAAATTGTCAAAGGAATATACAATAACAGATGTAAGGAAATTGGAAGTACAGATTTCAAGGGAAGATGGCACCAGGAAATATCTGTTTGAACTCGGGGACGGTAATACAGTCGAGAGCGTTCTTATGAGATATCACCACGGGAATTCTGTCTGTATATCCTCGCAGGTCGGCTGCAGGATGGGATGTAAATTCTGTGCTTCAACCATAGGGGGATGCGTAAGAAGTCTTGAGCCATCCGAAATGCTTGATCAGATATATAAAATAACGTTAGATATTGGAGAGAGGATATCAAATGTTGTCATAATGGGAATGGGAGAGCCCATGGATAATTACGACAATGTTATTAAATTCCTTGCAATGATATCTGATGAGAACGGACTTAACATTTCACAGAGGAATCTTACCGTATCAACCTGCGGGCTGGTTCCTGAGATCAGAAAGCTGGCAGATCTCCATCTTGGAATAACATTAGCTATTTCACTTCATGCCGGAACGGATGAAAAGAGAAAGAAACTCATGCCGATCGCCAATAAGTATTCACTTGATGAGCTTATGGATGCCTGTGCTTATTATTTTAAGGAAACGGGCAGACGTCTTACCTTTGAATACAGTCTGATCGCAGGGGTAAATGATTCGCCTGAGGACGCGGATGAAATTGCTCATCTTGCATCACGTTCTCATGCACATGTCAATCTTATTCCGGTTAATCCGGTAACAGAGACAGGATTCAGACCCACATCCGGAAAGGATACAAACGCATTTAAGAACGCTCTTGAAAAAAGAGGAGTCACTGCAACCGTCAGACGTGAAATGGGACGTGACATTGACGGAGCGTGCGGTCAGCTCAGAAAACGTCATCTTAATTGATTTATATATGGAATAATGTTAAAATCTACCCGCTACGGCTGAACGTCATTACAGACAGCCCGTAAGCGTTTAAGGACGAAAAAGTGCTTAAGGTATTTTCATGTTCCGACAAGGGACGGGCAAGAAAAAATAATCAGGACTGTGTATATACTTCGGATACTCCCACCGGAGATCTTCTGAATGTATTCATAGTTGCTGACGGTATGGGGGGACTTGCTGCGGGAGAAATGGCTTCCAGAACAGCAGTGAACACCATGCTTGACTGCATCAGGTCTTCTTCGGAGAGGAACCCTGCGGTTTCACTCAAAAAGGCCGTTCGTGCAGCCAATAAGGCGGTTTACGAGAGATCTCTTGAAGATGTTGCAAGGGAAGGAATGGGAACCACCGTTGTTGCCTGTACCTTTATTCAGAATGTGTGTCAGATAGTAAACGTGGGAGACAGCAGGATGTATGTCATCTCTCACAGAAAAATAAGACAGATAACCGTTGACCATTCCCTGGTTGAAGAGATGATCAAAAGGGGCGGCCTTACAAGAGAGAAGGCAAGGAATCACCCTGATAAGAATGTCATCACCAGGGCTGTTGGTGTTAAGCCCGATGTAGAGTCGGATGTGTTCACCCAGGTTCTTGAAAGCGGGGATACAGTCATGCTCTGCACTGACGGTCTCACCAATATGGTCACTGATGAGCGTATCCGGCAGATTGTAGATGGTTCCAGCGATATTGCCACTGCTGCGGAAAGACTGGTGAAGGAAGCTAACGAGAACGGCGGACTTGATAACATTTCCGTAGTGCTCATAAGATATGAGGAAGATTGATCCATGGTCAAGATCGGAATGACAATTGCAGACCGCTATGAGGTTCTTGAGAAGATTGGAACCGGCGGAATGGCCGATGTATATAAAGCTGTTGATAACAAGCTTTCAAGAAATGTCGCTGTCAAGGTGCTTAAGCAGGAGTTTTCGGAGAATGAGAATTTCGTCTCAAAATTCCGTGTAGAGGCACAGGCTGCTGCAGGACTGATGCATCCCAATGTTGTTAATGTATATGATGTCGGAGAAGAAGACGGCATTTATTACATCGTAATGGAACTTGTTGAGGGCATCACTCTCAAAAAATACATCGAGAAGAAGGCACGTCTTTCTTTTGAGGAAGCGGTCAGTATCGCAATACAGGTAGGACTCGGTATCGAGGCTGCCCATGAGAAGCACATCATTCACAGGGACATCAAACCCCAGAATATAATCATCTCCCTTGCAGGAAAGGTTAAGGTTACGGACTTTGGTATCGCCAAGGCTGCAACCAGCAATACCA